>CALDMQ010000176.1 GCA_937917505.1 uncultured Erysipelotrichaceae bacterium
AAAAAGATTAAAGAAAAATATCCTAATCAATTATTTATGGCTGACTGTAGTACAATTGAGGAAGCTTTACATGCTGATGAAATTGGATTTGATTTTATAGGAACAACTCTTGTAGGGTATACAAATCAAAGTAGAAATGATCACATTGAAGAGAATGATTTTGAAATAATAAGAAAAATCTTAGAACAAGTTAAACATCCAGTTATTGCTGAAGGAAATATTGATACACCTCAAAAAGCGAAAAGAGTATTAGAATTGGGATGTTATAGTGTTGTTGTGGGTTCTATCATTACCCGCCCACAAATTATTACAAAAAGATTTGTTGATGAAATAGAAGGAGGAAATAAATAATGAATAAATTTATGGATAGTTTAGCAGGTAAAATGTTACCATTTGCTGAAGCTTTATCAAAAAATAAATATTTAAGTGCTATTCGTAACTCATTTATTACAATTATGCCTATTGTTATAGGATGTTCACTTTGTACTTTATTGAATTGTGTTTTCTTAGGAGAAGGAAATTATTTTGATAAATGGTTTGGATTCCAAGGACTAGAAATCATGAGTGCATTAGGCGCTATTGGTAGTGCTGGTATGAGCATCATGACATTACTTATTGTATTCTTAGTTGCTAAAAACTTAGCAAGATCTTATAACTTAGATACAGATACAGTATCAGTAACAGCTGTTGTAGCATTTTTAACAATCACTACATTTGGGGCTGATGAAACACTTGGAGAAGTTATTCAAACTTATTATCTCGGTGCTGCAGGTTTATTTACAGGTTTCATTGCTGCAATTGCTACAGTAGAAATTATGCGTAAGTTAATGAATGTTAAAGCACTTATTATTAAAATGCCAGAATCTGTTCCTACTGGTATTGCAAGAAGTTTTAACAGTATGATTCCTACCATTTTAACAATGCTTATTTTTGGTATCGTAAGATTTATCACAAATGCAGTTGGTTTACCTTTAAATGATTTGATTTTTAATTTCTTACAACAACCATTAGCAGCAATTGTAACATCACCAGTTGGAATTGTATTAATTTATGTATTTTATATGTTATTATGGGGATTTGGTATCCATTCAGCTTATATTATTGGAACACCAATTCTTGAGCCAATTTATCTTGCAAATTTAACAACAAATATTGCGTTTATGACAAACCAAGCAGGAGATCCTGCAGTTTTAACAAAACCATTTGTGGATTCATTCATGTTCATGGGTGGTGCCGGAAATATGTTAGCTTTAATTATTGCAATTATGCTTGTATCTAAACGTAAAGATTATAAACAAATTTCAAAATTGGGATTTGTTCCAGCTTTATTCAATATTTCTGAACCTATCATGTTTGGATTACCTGTTGTTATGAACCCAATTTTAATTATTCCTATGATTCTTGTTACAATTGCAGGATTAGGAATCGGATATTTAGCAACTATTTTAGGATTTATGCCTTATACATTTGTTGCAACACCTTGGACAACACCACCTTTAGTGGGAGCATTCCTTGCAACTGGAGGAAGTTTTGGAGCATTGTTAAGTGCCTTGGTTGCATTAGTTGTATCAGTTCTTATTTATATGCCATTTGTAAAAGCAATGGATAAAGCAGAAATTGTAGATGATAAACAATGAAAGTTATAGTATTTGATTTAGATGGAACTTTAATTAATGGGAAAAATGAAGTTATTGGAGGAGAGAAGACAATTCAACTTCTCCATAAACTTCAATCTCTTGATTATAAATTAGCAATTTGTACTGGTCGTTTAGATCATGATATTGTTGCTATTAATGATAAATTTCAATTAGGAATAGATGAAAGAATTTCGCAAAACGGAGCAGTGTTCTATCAAGGAAATCACCAAGAGGCAAATTTATTAAAAACATCTACAGCATTAAAAGTGAATCAACTTCTTGATAGATTTCCAGTAAGAGTTGAGATGAATACGATTTCTAATAGATATTGGAAAAGTCCAAGAGACCCAGATTTTCCAAAAGAATTTTATGATTCATCAATCATTAGAGAAGATTTTTCTTCAGTTATACCTTATCAACCAATTGTTTTGTTTTTGATAGTAGGTGATCATGAGTCTTTAAAAGAGATCCAAATGATTGTTAAAGAAAATATTAAAGATGTAGATGTTATTTTTACAAGTCAAACATCTTTAGAAATAGTGAGTCAGCATGTTTCAAAAGGAGAAGCTGTACATACTATGTACCCTGATGCAAAAATATATGCTATTGGTGATAGTGAAAGTGATTTATCAATGAAAAAATATGCAGATAGATTTTTCTATATAGGACATGATGAATCAGGAGTAGAAAATGTTGTTGATATTTATCAAGCATTAAAAATGATAGTTGAAGAATAAGAAAGGTTTTTATTCTCCTTAGGAGAATAAAAATTTTTCTTATTCTAGATGGAGGAAATTATGAAAATATTATATTTACCATTAGATGAGCGACCTTGTAATTATGTCTATCCACAGATGATAGCATCATCTAATATGTCAATTGATTTAGAAATACCATCTTTAGATATTTTACCTAAAAAGAAAATACCGGCAGATTTTTCTCATATACAGAATTATTTAATTAATCATGTAAATGATAAAGATGTTCTTGTTATTGCATTGGATATGCTTTTGTATGGTGGATTAATTCCATCAAGACTTCACTATTTAAAGTTAGAAGAATTAATGAAAAGATTAGAAATATTAAGAACATTAAAAGAAAGAAATCCTCAATTAAAAATATATGCATTTGAATGTATTATGAGGTGTCCACAATATGATTCTAGTGAAGAAGAACCGGATTATTATGAACAATATGGATATGCTTTATTTAAGAAAAAATATTTAGAAAATAAAAAAGAAAGAGAAACTTTAACTGAAGAAGAAGAAAAGGAATTGAATTCAATTGAAATTCCAGACAATATTGTTAAGGACTATGTGCAAAGACGTGATATTAATTGTCAAATGAATCAAAAAACTTTAGAGTTTCTTGAAGAAGGAATTATTGATTTCTTAGTTATTCCACAAGATGATTCTTCACCTTATGGTTATACAGCAATAGACCAAGGAAAGATTTTACAAGAAATCAAAAATAAACATTTAGAATTAAAAACAATGGTTTATCCAGGTGCTGATGAAGTTGGTTTATCATTGATGGCGAGAGCATATAATGAATATCATCACTTTGTACCTAAAATTTATCCATTTTATGCATCAACTTTAGGACCTTCTATTGTGCCATTGTATGAAGATCGCCCAATGTTTGAAAGTTTAAAATCACATATTTTAGTCACTGGTGCAAGATTAGTGAATGATGAAAATCAGGCTCATTTGATACTTGCGATTAATAGTCCAGGTAAATTTATGCAAGAGTCTTTTGAAAGCAAAGATGTGACTTATTCAAGTTATCGTCAATTATTAAATTTTGTATATCAAATTGAAAGTTATGTGAAACAAGGAAAGAATGTAGCGTTAATAGATAGTGCTTTTGCGAATGGTGGAGACTTGGAATTGATTCATTATTTAGATGAATTAGATTTATTAGATGAACTTAAGGGCTATGCAGGATGGAATACAAATTGTAATACGACAGGAACTGTTTTAGCTCAAGCAGAGTTAGGTCGAGAAGCAATTTCAAATACGATTTACCATATTATTGAAGATGCATTCTACCAAGCAAAAGTGCGTAAAATGATTATTGATCATGATCTTCGTGAATTAGGATTATCATATTATGATTTCAAAGATAAGCAAGATGTTGTAGAGGATAGAATTGGGGCAGCGTTATTGCGTGAATATAAAAATCTTAAACTTTCTTTGAAATATCCAATAGAAAAAATAGAAGTGACTATGCCTTGGAAAAGAATGTTTGAAATAGGAGTTAAAATCAAATGAGAGAATCTATGATTTATAATCCATGTATTTATCAATTACGAGAAAAATCATTACGTCGTATGCTTGATATAATTGAACAAAGAAAAAAGGCGTTATCAAATGGTTTAGTGCTATTTGGTGATTCTATTTTCGAACTTTATGATGTAAAAAATTTTATATCTAGTGATTCTATATATAATTGTGGAATAGGTGGGGCATCGACAGATGAATTATTGTGGTTTATTGATGAAGCAGTTATTAAATATCAACCATCAAAAGTGATTTTACATGTTGGAACAAATGATTTAGGAAATACAGCGATGAACTCTCCAAGAAAAATTGCTATGAACATTGCATTAATGACAAATATCATTCATAAGAATTTACCAAAGTGTCAAATTTATGTTTTTTCTCCCTTACCATGTATAGAATCTAAACAAGATTATTATCATGTGAATGGTATAAGATGTAATCGTTTTATTCAAGATATTACAGTTTTCTTGGAAGAATATGTAGATTATGCTCAAATTGTTCATGTGTTTGATGAGTTTATGAATGATGATGAGACAAATGAAGCTCTTTATAGTGATGCACTTCATCCTAACAGTTTAGGTTACAAGATTATTACAAAAAAAATATTAGAAATAATGAACTTGTGATACAATAAAATAGGTGATGTGAATGAACAATTATTTGATAAGTACAAAAACAATCATTAAAGAAAAGTATCATCTTTTTACTCAAGTAGAGAAAGTGATTGCTGATTACTTTTTGTCTGAAGATATTGATGATTTTTCTAGTAAAACTGTTTCACAGAAACTTTATGTGTCTGAAGCATCTTTATCTCGATTTGCAAAGAAATTGGGATTCAGTGGTTATCGTGAGTTCGTATTTTCATATAATTCTAATTTGAAAGAGAGTAGGCGTTTAGATCAGTTAACAGAATTTGCTATTTACAAATATCAAGAGGTATTTGTTTATGGAATAGGTTCTAGTGCTATAGCCGCAAAAGAATTTTGTTTACGTTTTATACGCTTAGGATTAGATATTGAAGTTTTAGATAGTGGAGATAAGATAAGTTTAAATACAACCCGTGTTAATTCTGAGTGCCTTGTGATTGGTATTTCAGTCTCTGGACGTAATAAAGAAGTATTGAAAGGGTTAAAGGTGGCATATGAAAAAGGCGCTACAACAATCCTTTTGACTTCAGCACTTATTGCAGAGAATGAAAAAATAACACATGAGATTGTATTGTTAGCACATTTGAAAAATATTACAGTTTCACATATTATTTCTCCACAAATTCCTGTTTTGATTATGATAGATGTTATTTATACACATTATTTAAATCATAATCAATCAGATAAGTTAGAATCTTTGAAACAAATATTAAATCAAATTGAATATAAATTTGAAAAGTAGGTGTATATATGCATATTGATTATCCTTTCTCTAATCATATGGTTTTACAAAGAAATAAAGATATTATTATGAGTGGTGAAGCTAAAGGTAAAGTTTTAACATTATCAATCAATCACCAAAAATATTACAGTGAAATTATTGATGGTCGATTTCGCGTTTGTGTTCATTTTAATCAAGCTGGGGGTCCTTATGATATAGAGATTCAAAGTGAATATGAAAAAATGTTATTGAAAGATGTTTTTGTTGGAGATGTTTTTTTAGCAGCAGGACAATCCAACATGGAATTACCGCTTTTTCAAACACATGATGAAAAGAATGTTGATTATAGAGATAATATAAGAGTGCTTTATGTTCCTCAGTATACTTATCCTTTTTGTGATTCTTTTCAAGATTGGGAAGTTTATAATAAAGAAACAGCATTTCAGTATAGTGCTTTAATCGCAAGTTTTGTAAAACATTTAGATAGGGATATACCTATAGGTATTATTCTTAATTATAAAGGCGGAACAAGTGCATCATGTTGGATGAGTGAAAAATATTTAAAAAAGGATTCTCTTATTGAACAAGTTTATTGGAAACAATATTATGAAGGATTACCTTCGTTAGATGAACAAATACAAGAAACAAAGGATTATTATAAAAAATTTAACGATTATCAAGATAAACTAGAAAAGTATAAAAAAGAACATATGGATATGAGTTTGTCTGAAATTAAAGATATTATTGGACATACACCATGGCCACCACCTAAAGGTATTTATGATTATGGAAGACCAACGTGTTTATATGAGAATATGTTTTTAAAGACACTACATTATCCTATAAAAGCTATTTTGTATTATCAAGGTGAAGAAGATAGTGATAGGTATCAGTATTATGAAAGTTTGTTAGGTTTGTTAATTGATAATTGGCGAGAGGATTATAAAGAAGATATTCCATTTTTTATAGTACAGTTACCAGAGTATGATCATAGTCATTTTAGTGAAATAAGATTAGCTCAAAGAGAAGTGTGTTTAAAAAAGAAAAAGACATATCTTGTTGTATCATTAGGAACAGGAGATTCTACATATATTCATCCATTGTCTAAAAATGAGTTGGGGAAACGTTTGGCTTATTCTGTAGAAAAGTATTTATATTATAAAGACACACCAGTTTCACCACTTATTCAAGAGGTTTGTGTTAATGAAAATCAAGTTATTATTAAATTTGATCAAGTCTTATATGAAAAACAAGTTGAATTAATTGTAGATGGAGAATATGTGAAGGGAACCATTTGTAAAAATCAATTAATTGTTCCTGTAAGTTCATATGATTATATTGCTTATGCATGTCAAGATGTACCAAATATTGAAATAATGAATAATGAAAAAATACCAACTTCACCATTTTTGATTCGATAGAGGGATAGTTTTATAAACTATCTCTTTTTTATCATTTTAAAAATGGGTTAACAAAAGAATGTATCAATCGAATGTATCAAGAATTGGTCCCTGATATATTAGCAAATAAAACACTTTCATATCATGAAAATAGAAAGAAATAAAAAGATAAATAACTTATAATAAAGAAAACAAAAGGAGGTACAATAAATGAGTTTTCCAAAAGGATTTTTATGGGGAGGAGCAACTGCTGCAAACCAATTAGAAGGTGGATGGCAAGAAGGAGGAAAAGGTATTTCTTGTCCTGATATTTGTACTGGGGGTACACATACAACAAGTAAGAGAATTACACCTGTTTTAGAAGAAGGAACTTTCTATCCATCACATGATGCTATTGATCATTATCATAGATATAAAGAGGATATTGCATTATTTGCAGAAATGGGATTTAAAGTTTATCGTTTTTCAATTGCATGGACACGTATTTTCCCAACAGGTGAAGAAAGTGAACCTAATGAAGAAGGTTTGAAATTCTATGAAAGTATTATTGATGAATGTTTAAAATATGGTATTGAGCCATTAATTACAATCTCTCATTATGAAGTACCATTTGCATTAACAAAGAAATATAATGGTTGGGCTTCAAGAGAAATGATTAATATTTTCATAAAATACTGTGAAGCTATCTTTACAAGATATAAAGGAAAAGTTAAATATTGGTTAACATTTAATGAAATCAATTCAGCAACAATGCCAATGGGTGGTTTTTTATCTCAAGGTATTTTAAATGAAACAGAAAAAACAACAGATTTTATAAACCAAGTTGATAATCCACAATTAAGATTCCAAGGTTTGCATCACCAATTTGTTGCAAGTGCGTTAGCAGTTCAATTAGCACATAAAATTGATTCAAACTATCAAGTAGGTTGTATGATTGTTTATGCTACAAGTTATCCGCTAACATGTAACCCTGATGATATCATATTAAATCAAAAACATAATCATATCATGAACTATTTCTGTAGTGATGTGCAATGTCGTGGATATTATCCATCTTATATGAATAGATATTTTAAAGAACAGGGTATTGAAATTAAAATTGAAGATGGTGATGCAGAGATTTTGAAAAATGGCTGTGTAGATTTCTATACATTTAGTTATTATATGTCTATTTGTCAAAGTGCAGATCCAAATGCAAATCATGCAAGTGGAAATATTATGGGAGGAGCAAACAATCCATATTTAAAAGCATCTGATTGGGGATGGCAAATTGATCCTAAAGGATTAAGATATTCATTAAATGAAATCTATGATCGTTATCAATTACCAATGATGATTGTAGAAAATGGATTGGGAGCATTTGATACAATTTCCGAAGATGGTAGTGTTCATGATGATTATCGTATTGATTATTTAAGAAGTCATATTGAACAAATGCATGAAGCTATCTTAGATGGTGTTAATTTAATTGGTTATACTCCTTGGGGATGTATAGATTTAGTTTCAGCATCTACTGGTGAAATGGCTAAACGATATGGTTTTATCTTTGTAGAAAGATATGATGATGGAACTGGTGATTTCGCAAGAAGAAGAAAAGATTCTTTCTATTGGTATAAGAAAGTTATCGAAACAAATGGTGAAGATTTAGATTAATGGGAAATGAGGTGTGATGAAAGTCATATCTTTTTCTATATATGATAAAGTTTCATTGGATAATTGATAAATAATGACAATCTATTTCTAGAGTGATAAAATTTATGT
>CALDMQ010000177.1 GCA_937917505.1 uncultured Erysipelotrichaceae bacterium
TGACATAGAATGTGAATATATGATAAATGGTGCACTTTAAATTTTAAAAAAGAAAAAATATCGTTCATATGAGCGATATTTTTAAATTAAACCATGTTTTTTCATTGAATTATAGATACCACCATCAGCAATATCATCAGTGATTTCATCAGCGATATCTTTAAGTCCTTGTTTAGCATTTCCTACTGCAATACCATACTGACAGAATTCTAACATATCTATATCATTTAGACCATCACCATAAGCAAAAGTGTTTTCTCTTGGAATTTGAAGATGATGAATTAATGTTTCAATTGCTGTTGCTTTATTGACACCAGGCATTGATAATTCACCACTATCATCACCAAAAGATGGAACGGTACAATGAATCACATTAAATTCATTTTCAAATTCTTTTTTTATATCTCAGAACTGTGCTTTTTAAAATATACAATTTTTATATTTTTAAAAGGGAATCCTTCCTTTTCTAAGAAACAGATTTTGTTCACATCACTTCTATGTAAATCGTAACCAATTTTTAAAGAAGGGATAAAATGACTTGGTTCTTTTTCTTTCTTTTCTCTAGCCTTTGGATCGTTTTCTAAATCTCCATACATTATTCTTTCAAGACGTGGAATTAAATTCTGACTCGCATACAATCCACCATTACTTTCAATATAATAATCAAATTGATTTTCTTCAAAGAAATCAATTACATGATCAATTGCATCTTGACCAACCATTTTATGATATAGCATATTATCATGGAATTCTACAAAACCACCACCAGCACCAATGATACCATCAAATCCAATTTCTAAAATATGATCATATATTTCAGCTTTACTTCTTCCAGTACAAAGGACACAAAGATGTCCGTTTTGCTTTGCTTGTTCGATAGCTTGAATAGTTTGTTCGGGAATATATTCTCTTGCAGGTCTTACATCAACTAATGTGCCATCAACATCAAAAAAGATTATTTTCTTGCTCATTTCTTTTTCCTCCATGTGCTCTATTATAAACAACGGGAGTGAAAAAATAAAAAATTTTCATAAATTGTAATAAATATTTCTTTTTTTATATAGAAGAGTACAATAAGACATATATGGGGAGGGGGAAATATTATGAAGAAAAAAGAATCTGTTGATTTGATTCGTGGGAGTATAGCAAAATCAATTATATGGTTTTCTATTCCTTTGTTAATTGGGAATTTATTTCAACAACTATATAATACAGTTGACTCTTATGTAGTAGGGAATTATGTAAGTAAACAGGCATTGGCGGCGGTTGGTGCTTCTTCTCCAATTATCAATATGCTTATAGGTTTCTTTATGGGGCTAGCTACTGGAGCAGGAGTAGTTATTGCTCAATACTATGGAGCAGAAGATCATAATCGATTAAAGAAAGCAGTTCATAGTTCAGCGGCATTAACGATTGCTATGGCTCTTTTGCTAACGGTGGTAGGTATATTAGGAACGAATCCAATGTTACGTGCAGTTGGTATACCAGCAGATGTTTTTCCAGAATCATCAACATATTTAAAAATATATTTTTTAGGAATTTCTTTTACTTTAATTTATAATATGGGTTCAGGAATATTGCGTGCTATTGGGGATTCTAAACGTCCTTTGTATTTCTTGATTGTAGCATCTTTAGTTAATGTTGTTTTAGATTTTATTTTCGTCAAATATTTGCATTTAGGTGTTGCGGGGGCAGGATATGCGACATTAATTTCCCAGGCAATAAGTAGTATTATGGTTATTTATGTCTTAATGCGTAGTGATGAAAGTTATTGTTTAAGATGGAAAGACATTCGTTTTCATTGGGATATTTTAAAGAAAATTGTTATGATTGGTTTACCAACAGGCTTCCAACAAAGTATTGTATCTTTATCTAATGTGATTGTTCAATCATATGTTAATGCCTTTGGTTCAAGTGTCATTGCAGGTTATTCAGCAAGTATTCGTATAGATGGTTTTGTCAATTTACCACTTCAAAGTTTCAGTATGGCTATTACGACATTTACTGGACAAAATATTGGTGCGAAACAATATGAGCGTGTTAAAAAAGGAAGTCGTACAACATTGTTCATTTCTTTAGCAACAATTGGGTGCATTTCTTTAGCTTTGTATTTCTTTGGTGAAGCTTTTATTGCTTTCTTTAATAGTGAAATTGATGTTGTGAAAGCAGGACGTACAATGCAAATGGCATTTATACCTTTCTATATTTTATTACCTTTTAATAATGTTTATGGTGGAGTATTGAGAGGAGCAGGAAAATCCGCAGTACCAATGTATATTATGGTTTTTAATTTTGTTATTTTACGTCAAATTTATTTAGCGATTATTACAAAATTAACTTCAAGTGTGTATTATGTATTCATGGGTTGGCCAGTTACATGGATTACATGTACAATTATGTTTATTATTTATTATCATAAAGTGAAATGGTTACCTGAAGAAGTTGAATAAAAAAATCACCTTTCGGTGATTAAAGAATTTGTGTTAAATCAAATTCAGGTTTTTGATGAGTTGAGATATCATTTTCATCAAATTGTTCTAAAAATGAAATGACTTGATTTGTTAAAAAGGTTGGTGTGGAAGCTCCGGATGACACAGCAGCTTTTTTCTTTCCTTTTAAAACATGAATATCTAAATCTTGGACACTTTCAATCATATAAACTTCTTTCTTTTCTTTAGCAATGCTTGCGAGTTTTTGTGTGTTATTTGAATGAGGATCACCAACAATAAAGACAATATCAACATCATCATCAATATTCTTGATAGCTTCTTGACGTATTTTTGTAGCTGTGCATGTTTCTTTGGCTATTTCGATATGTGGTAAAACTTGTTTAGCATATTCACATAAATCATAAACATCATATAAAGACATTGTTGTTTGGTTAGTCATCACATAAGATTGTGATAAATCTAAATTGTCAATATCTTTCTTATTTGTGATTAAATGAATATGAGTTGGATCAATAGAAATAGCTCCTTCTGCTTCAGGGTGTCCATTTTTACCAATGTATAAAATTTCATAATTTTGTTTTAGTTTATCTTTAATAAGTGTATGTGTTTTGATAACATCTAAACAAGATGCATCAATGACATCAAGTCCTTTTTCTTTAGCTTTTTGAAAAACATCATCACCAGCACCATGTGCAGTAATAATGATTGTGCCTGAATCGATTTCGTCTAAAAGTTCTAAACGTGTTGCCCCTTTTTTATCAATTGTTTCAACCCCTAAATCTTTTAATGCATTTACAATATATTGATTATGAACAATCATACCTAATATATAAACAGGTCCTTGTAAAATGGCGGACTCTTTTGCGATTTGTATTGCTCTTACAACTCCCTTACAATATCCTCTTGGAACAATTGCTTTAACTAACATAAAATCACCTCTTGTTTATTCTACCATATTTTTATCTATGATTGCATGAAATTTAAACAGTATAAAAAAACATCATCATTTGATGATGCTTTTAGTATAGACGTCTTGTTGAATACCATTCATTTTGCCAATAATTAATATTTAATCTTGCAACTTGAACAGGTTTTCCACTTGAAGGAGCATGTACCATTTTATTATCCCCAATATAAATACCAACATGATGAATACCGCTATAATTTCCATTACTGCTAAATAGGATAATATCTCCAGCTTGCAAGTCATTTCGACTTACAGATTTTCCTTTGTTTGCTAAAGACTTTGTATTATTAATACCGATATTAACTCCGACTTGATAATGTGCCCAGTTGACAAGTCCAGAACAATCAAATTTTGTTTGATTAGGATTTTTTATTTCTGACATAGAATGACAACCACCCCATGAATACATATAACCTTGTCTTGTAAGTGCCTTGTTGGCAATAGCTAAACCAATTTTTTCATTCTCGCTAATGTTATTGTCATCTATCTCTGTATTGTCTGGGTTATTGTTTGTATTGTCATTTGAATTATTGTTATCATTTGGTTTTGGTGGCTTAGGTTTTGATGGTTTAGGTTTTGGTTTGGCTTGAGTGACATTATTGACTTTAGATTCATCAGATGCTTTTTGAATAGCTTCTAAGTTATCTTTAATACTTTCGATTGATTCTTGGTTTTGAGAGACAGCTTTATCATTATTTTCAATGACACTGTTTTGTCTAATGAGTTTATCATAGTATTGATCTTTAATTTTCACTTGTTTTGCTTTGTCTTCTTTTAAAGAATTTTGTAAAAGTGTAAGTGTAGATTTTTGTTTTTCTACTTCTTTGATATCATCTTTTAATTCTTCAATAAGTTCTTGTTCGTAGCTTGTAATTTGTTTAATGTTCATTACTCTTTGAATAAGATCCCCAAAACTTGTAGCACCAAATAAATAAGAAAGGAACATATCAGAATTTAAAGATGTTTGCATAGCATAAAGACGATCTTGTAAGAGTGTATCTTTTTCTTTCATATCTTTATTCATTTTTGTGATATGACTATTAATGTAATTGATTTCTTCTTGAGCTTCTTTGATACGTTTTTCAGTATTTTTT
>CALDMQ010000178.1 GCA_937917505.1 uncultured Erysipelotrichaceae bacterium
TGACGATGTGCAATTTTATGAGTAACAAGCAAGGAAACTAAATAGGGCATTTTTCTGTTAGAAACTTTATCTACAATACAAATATCAATCCAACCATCATTAATACGTGCTTTAGGAGTGATTTGAAAACCTCCACCATAATATTGTTCATTATTTAATGTACAAAGAGTAACGGGTCCATCATATAAACATTGTTCCTTACTGATAACTTTGACATGGTGGAAATGATAGCGAAAAACATGTTGTAAAATAGAGATGATATAACTTTGAGATTCTGGAACAAGGGGAATGTTTGGGGTATCGTGAATATGATTGACAATAACACTATCAACACCAAAACATGCAGCATTGATGTAATAACATTCATTCATTAAAACTGTATCAACAAGTTTAGCTTGTTTATGAAGGGATTGCTTTAAAATTTGATATGGATTTTTTTCTTTTGTTAAACAGCGTGAAAAATCATTACCTGTTCCTAAAGGAATCACAACCATTTCATGATCTGTATGAATGAGAACTTGTATGAGATCATGAATTGTTCCGTCACCACCAACAGCGTAAATACGACAAGGAGTGGTGAGATTTTGAACATAGTTTTGTATTTATTTAGGTGAATGAGAGTATATGAACTTATAATCATAACCTTGCATAATGTTTTCAATCTTTATAGCAAAATCATGATGCTTTTTAATATCTTTTAATAAGCATATATGTTTCATTTGCAAGGGTCTCCTTTTTGACATAAAGTTATGATTCTTTGAAAGCTTCCTTTTTGAATACGACAACTTTCTATTATTTCAAAACCAATGTCTTGAAGTTCTTTATCCATAGGAATATGTGAAATTAATAAGAAACGAGAAGCAATACGATAGGCTTCTTTTAACAAGGAACATTGTTCTGAGTATGTAAAAGGACTATAGATACCATAAGGTATATCCATAATCATAACATCATAAGATTGATTAAGTTCATGAATATCAATTCTATGAATGAGTAATGGGTCATAGCCAAAATGTTCTAAGTTTAATCTTGCTTGATAGGCAACGTAGCGATTAATATCATAACCATGAATATTGAAATCCATACTTAAGGCTTCTAAGACAACAGTACCAATTCCACAACATGGATCAACAAGTGTAAGATCTTCTTGATTTCCAATAGCGATATTCACAAATGCTCTGGCATCTTTGGAAGATAAAGAATGAGAGTATGAATGAGGTTTGTGGAATCTATCATTCCAAACCATATCATCATGATAAATACCAAAAATCCATTCTTCATGAAGTTTTGTAAAAGCTAAAATGACTTTGGGTTTTTGCATATTGACGGATCCATTAATAGGAAAAGCAATATCTTTGCATTTTTGAATTGTTTCTTGATAATGCACATGTGTTATTTCATTTTTTAAATAAATAACTTTGAATTCATAAAAACAAAGTTGTTTTTGGTTAATGTAAGTGAGAATATCTTCAAAATGTGAGGATCTCACAAGAATATCAAGTTTACCTCTGATATAACTACTACGTTGATAATTGAAATCTTGATGAGTGATATAATATTTTGTGGTCATAGGCTCATGAAAGATTTGGTGGAATTCCATTTCACATAATGCTTGTTCATGAGGTGCGTAATTGTATATATATAAATATTGTTTCATAATACTTCCTTCGTTTCTTACATATTTGTCATCTTTTCTTTTTATAGTATACATAAATAATGAAATGTTGTAAAATAGAGTTGCTTGAGGAGGTGTTTCTTATTTTTGGTATAGATTATTTAAAGGAACATTTTAATCATCATCAAAGGTATATTATTGTTGCAGTGCTTTCGATGTTTTTACCTTTTTATATGTGTGGAACTGTTTTGTTAGTTTTGTTAGTACGTTTGTTATATAAAGGTGAAATTAAAGAAGCATATAAACAAGTTCCAAAGAGTCGTTATATTGTTTACTTTAGTTTATTATCGTTTATTATTTCGTTGCTTTATCAAAATTATTATGGAGCGGCATGTAGTCTAGGGTTACTAGCAATTCTATCATTTGTTTTATATTATCGTATACATATTACAAGTGAACTGTTTGAGTTTATTACAAATTGTATTATTGTGATGAGTGTTGTAGCAGCAATGTATGGACTTGTAGAGTACATGGGAATACTTAATTCTAAGGATATTGATTTTTTTGAATTACATATTTATAACAAACCACAAGATCGTATTAATTCTTTTTTCTTTAATGCGAATTATTATGCGATGATGATTGAGTTTTTTGTTTGTATAACTTTTTATAGAATTTTAAAGTTAGATAATGTGAAAACTCAATTTAGGAAATTTTTCTATTATATATGTGTGATTGCTCTCAATTTATTTTTGTTATTATTAACAGCGTGTCGAACTGCTTGGCCTACGATTGTAGCTGGTATTATTATCATGTTAATTGTTGATAGGCATTATAAAACATGTGCTTGTTTATTCTTGTGTTTCCTTTGCGTTTGTGTTTATTTCTTGTTAAATCCTACACAGTTTCCAAGAGTTAATAATATTGTTTCTTATTTTATGACACGTGCAGGTATTTGGGAAGTAGCTATTCAAAATATAAAAACTCACCTTTTATTTGGAGAAGGACCAATGACTTATATGCATATTTATTCTTTATATAATGGGCATCCAACGGAACATGCGCATAGTATTTATTTGGATCCATTGTTATGCTTTGGAGTTGTGGGATTGTTAACAATTGCACCTTATGTGGTGGATAATATGAAAAGATTGTATTGTTTGTGGAAAAAGGGTATTGATAAGACATTGGTGGCATTAATTGTTTCGTTTATTACGATGATTTTTGTACATGGTGTATTAGATTACACAATATTCTTTGTTCAAACTGGTTTTTTATTTTTACTTATATCAAGTTCGTTTGATATCTATAGAAAAGAGATATAATAAAAAAGTTATCCAAGGTGAAGTACACCTCCATAATTTGTGTTCAAATTATGGAGAGCACTTTAAAAACGATAACTTTTTTTATAAATAAGATTTATGTTTTTTAAGAGAAACTTTCTTACGTAGTGTGAAAAAGATGATAAGAAATCCTATCAATGTCATAGCACATGCAAAGATAAACATGGCTTGAATAGAATAGTTATCTTGTAAAAAACCACCTAAGACATTACCAAGTGTTGATCCTAGACCTGTAGACATCATTCCAATCATTGTTTGTCCCATCATTTGATGTTCACTTTTTAAATGATCATTGACATAATAGGCAATCGTTGCAGTGAATAAACCAAAAGAAATACCTTGAAACATCATACCAATCATTAAAATAGGAATATTTGGTGCTAAACAAATGGTAAAGTTTCTAATGATATAAAAGAAGGCTGCAGCTAATAAGAGTGTTTCAGCACTGAATTTTTTCATTAAACTATA
>CALDMQ010000179.1 GCA_937917505.1 uncultured Erysipelotrichaceae bacterium
TCTTCAATAACAATATATTTTTCATTTTCAAATACTATATATAGCATCTTAATATTTTGATTTGGTATTTTAGCAACCCTAAAATTCTTATTACTGATTTCATGAGAACCATAAAGGGGATACATGTATGGAAATTGTTCTAGCTTTTCTTTTAGAACATCTAATACGTCAGATAAAATTACCTTGTTATCTCTAGCAAATTTAAATATTTTTTCATTGTATCTGATTTTATACATACTATAACCCTTCTTGTTTTAACATAGCAATCATATCTTCATGAGAATAACTTTTTCTTTTATTAGACACAATCTCTTCTGCCACTTTCATATGTCTTTTTATATATTCCTTAGTTTTTCTCGAGTCAAACAATTCATTCTTCTTGTTTAATACCATTACAATTACCCCTTTTCTAAAGAATATCATTTAGACAATTCTAAAAAAGCTTCTTTGTTTTGTTCTATGACTTTGTCAGAAAGTTCATCTATCATTGCATACAGATCATCAAAGACTTCTTCGCTTGTTAAACGCTCTTTATTAGATTCAGCCAAATCTTCAGCTTCTTTCATCTTAAGATATATTTCGTATTCCTCTTTTTCATTTTGCATCCCCATGATTACCACCTCAATAATATTTTACTATATTTTTCAATTTATTTTAACAAAATTAATACCATAATATAGAGAATTATAGAAAAAACCTTTTAAAAATCTAATAAAAGAGTCACATGGCAATATTGCCATGTGATGACTCTTAATCCTCTTTTTTCTTCTTTCCTTTAAATACCACAATTCCAGTTAATCCAGCTAACGCAAGAACTGAAAATGAATCAATCATTGAATGATCATCAGTTCTAGGTGGCTTTTGAACTACAGTAACAGGGAAGAAACTATTCATATAGATAAAGCTATGAACATCTCCATATCCTTCTAAGTTCTCATCAACAACGATTGTTTTTACTTCATCACTTAGTTTATACCCTTGAGGAGCTTTTGTTTCTTTGATATACACTGTTTGAAGTGGTTTAACATCTTTGAAAGTCGCTGTTCCATCCTCTGTATTTGCACGGACTACATCTAAGACTTGTGTTAATTCTTTATCTGCATACATTGTAAATTCAAAGTCTTTAGAAACAATTGGTTTCATTGTTTGTTCATCCACTTTGTTGACTTGGATATCTGTTAATGCATATTCATTTTCTACATTTAATTGAACTGTTTCACCTTCATCAGTAACTTCTACTTTATAAATTGTATCATCTAATAAATATCCATCAACTGTTTTTACTTCTTGAATAAAATAAATTCCAACTTCTAAATCTTCAAAACGTGCAATACCATCATCACCTGTTTGTACAGTCGCAATGACATTTTTCATATCTTCATCAGCTGAAATATTAAATTCTGCTCCTTTTAATAAGATATTACCTTCATCATTTCCTACACCAACTTTTGAAATTTCTACATTACCACGTTTTAATTTATTTTCTACTTTTCCTTCATTACCAATCACAACTTGATATGTTGGTACATCTGAACCTTGATATCCAATTTCAAAGTCATATTCATTTGTATCTAATACATAGTCTTTATGAGTTTGTAATTCTTTAATGAAATAAACTCCATTTGGTAAATCTGGCATACTTGTCAATTGACCTTTTTCATCAATTCCAGAAGTTGCAATCAAAGTTCCGTTTGCGATTGCGACATTACCCATGTAATCATAGATATCTTCTCTCGCATAAATTCCAAATAAAACATCTTTATAGACATCTTCGTTTTGATGATGTTTATATTCTTCCATTGTTTTCGTAAATTTGACTTGAACAGTTGGTCGTTTATTAAACAATTCATCTTTAATAATTTGTAATTCACTAGATTGATTGTCTTTGATTTCAAAATAATGTTTGTCTGTGTCGGCAACATATCCATGTGGTGTCTTTGTTTCCACATAATAATATTTTCCAACTAACAACTCTTGAGATTGTACTGGGTCTAAATCACTTTCTAAAGTTTGGATTTTTTCATCTTTTTTATAGTAAGTGACACCATTTCCTAAAGTAATATCTTCACCTGCATAGATTGTGATTTCTGCTTGTAATAAGTTAGATTTTTCAAATACTGGGCTTTCAGTTTTACCATATTCAGTTTGACCTGTAATTGTTTGGTTAAAGATTTCACCTGTCTTATTCCATTCTAATTTTCCTTTTACAAGGTCGTTTTTCATGACAATTTTATTTTCATCTGCTTTAACAAGATTTCCTTCTTCATTGACAATATATAATTCACCATATTTGTCTAATTCAAATTCAATGTCAGTTGCAAGATAAAAACCTTTTGCTGATGATGTTTCTCTTAACACATATCTTGTTTCTGTATTAAGATTTTTAATATTATGTGGTTCTTTTCCAGATACCCATGTTTCAAATGTGCTACCTTCGTTACCTTTTTCAAAGATCGTTAAAGTATTACCTTCTAATTCTTCATCAGTTGTCATATCAATCTTAGAAATAATTACTTCTGTTTCTTTATTGACAGCCTCTTTAGAAATATCAATCTTATTATAATCTTGTCCTTCATAAGTTGTTGTAACTTCAATTGGTACTTCACTTAATTCAAAACCAATTGGTGCTTTTGTTTCAACAAATACAAAATTGACATCTAAAGGTAAGTCCATATCTACAATTGCTTTACCTTTTTCATCAGTAACAACGTGTGATAATACAGTACCTTTTGTGACGATTGTTTCACCATCTACATTTAGAATATCCTGATTTGCTTTGAAATCAAATTCAGCACCTTGTAATAAAACTTTGTTTTCTGTGTCTTTCTTAATAATAGATAAATCTACACGTTGTCTTTCATTGACATATCCTGTATCTTCAAAAACAACTGGTGTATTTTCGTCAGCATATTCTAAGACAACAGTTTTCACTTCTGGATTAAGAACCATACCATGAGGTGCTTTGCTTTCATAAACTTCATATGCTCCTAAAGGAAGTTTTTTTGAAGTTGCTTTGCCATTTGCACCTGTAATAATAGTTTCTACGATTGTTCCTTGCTTATAAAGAACTGTTCCATCATTGCTTGGGTCTAAGATATCTTCTTTTGCACGAATTTTGTATTCAGCATTTGCTAAACCACGTTCTTCATATACAAAATCACCATCTTCATACCCTACTAAGACTTCACCACGTTTTTCAACTGTGATTTCACCTTTGACAGAAACATCAGATTTATAAGTTGTGATGATTGGTGTTTTTCCATCATCAGCAGTTCCATGCATATTTGCATTAGTCACTTTGAATTTCACTGGTGTTGTATCTAATACATAACCATGAGGTGCATGAATTTCCTCAAGTTGATACTCCCCTGCTGAAAGTTTTTCGTTAATGATTACAAAACCTTCATCATTTGTTTTCCATGTATCTGTGTAAAAACCATCAAGGATATTCCAATTCCAATATCCAATATATTCACCTGCTTTAAATTCCTTACCATCTACAAAGACATCAGTTAATGCTTTGATTTTAAATGTTGTATCTGGTAATAAAACTTGTTTTCCTGTTTCTTTGTCTAATTTAACAGCCTTAACCAAAGCACTAAACATTTCATCTACAACAATCTTATTAGTAAATTCTTGTGGATTTCTGTTATCTTCTGTGATTTCAACAAAGAAATCCTCTGCTGTGTCATAGTCTGGGGCAGATTTTGTTTCTTTAACTCTATATGTACCATATGGTAACTCGATAGATTTAGCATAACCTTTTTCATTAGTTATTAAGACATCATATGTTGGGGCATTATCCCAACCCCATTTGTCAACATCACTTTCTAGTTTTACTGTAAATTCCACACCTTGTAATGGTGGAACAACTGTAGATGAACCAGAAACGTGACCGACTTTTAAGACTTCAAAAGCCTGTTTCTTTACTGTTTCAAATACAGTTCCTTCTTTAGAAACGATTTCTTGAGATTGATTTGTATAAGATAAATCAAAATCATATTCTGTTGGGTCTAAAAGATATCCTTCAGATGGTTCAATTTCTTTAACAAAGTATTTTCCGTTGTATAAATGTCCGAAGGCAATTTTGCCATCTTTATCTGTTTTAGCAGTTGCAAGTAATGTTCCTGCATTTGCTCTGACATTCTTTACTTGTAAATCTGTACCTTTTAATAATTTGATTTCATTAATAGAACCACTATTTTGATTGTATTGAACGACACCTGTTGTTCCATCAGCATGAGTAATATTTTCTCTAGCATATAAACCATATGTAGCACCTACTCTTGTTGAGTCACCTTGTGCTCCATCTTGATTACCATCAAAAATATTTTCATCTTTTCCATTTTCAAGTTCTCTATCTTTTTTAACAAAAGATAATGAGGCACGTTGTACCTTGTCATTGACAGTCGCACTATCATCAGTCACTTCCACAGTTTGACCTGCATAAGATAATGTTACATCATATGTTTCATCTGATTTTAAATATCCATGAGGTGCTGTGATTTCCTTAACATAATATTCTCCAAGATAAAGATTATTTAAAGTTGCTTTTCCATTTGTAGCAGTTTGAGGGAAAGTAGCTACTAAATCATTAGCATTATATAAAATACCTGTGTGTCCGTCTGGATGAATGATAGGTTTTTTAGCATATAATCCATATACAGCAGTATCTACTGGATTATTCGTTTCACTATCTAATTTTGTAATATCAACAGTACCTAACTGTCTTTTATTTGTAAAAGAGAATGATACACTACCACTACCATCTCCACTAGCATACTCCTTTGAAGTTGTTGTACTATCTGGATTTAGGTAATATTCTTTTCTTGTTTTTGTTTCAACAGCCTTATAAGTATGTTTTTTATTTAACAATTTTTGAACTTCTGCTTTCGCTTTTGCTAATGCTTTCTTTTCAGCAGAGGCTAATGCAGAGGCTCTTGAATAGAACACATCACTAGGTAATTTATTTTGATTTAATGTTGTATGGAAATCATCTGAATTTGATATATATTCTTCTGTAGCACTACCTTCTTTAGAATATCTTTTTTCAAATGTATAGCTTGCCTTACCTTGTGAATTTGTCTTAACATTAGCAATCTTTGTGTTATCTCTATACAATTCAAATTCAACATCACCTAATCCATTACTTGTTTCAACATCAGTTTTATTGATATTTAATGCTATTTGGTCTGTAATAGCATAACTTTCTTTTGCTGTTACTTCATCTGTTATTGGTCTTGGAAGAGTTGTTCTTGTAGGAGTTGAAACTGGAACGACTGGTTGCTGTGCTGATGAACCATCTTTCCAGATATTATAACTTCCTGTTGATGGATATTCTTTAATTGCTTTTCCGTTTAAATCACTACCATCCCCACCTTTATAAAAAATATCAACAAATACTGAACCATGTCCACTTGCACCTATACTTGTATAATAAATCAATACTTTTTCATAAATATCTGCTAATGAACTATCATCAGTTTTACCTTTTTGAATAGCCCATATCGTTGCTTGTGCCAATCCATAGTAAAAATCACGTTCATGATTTTCATTGTCTTTTTCACCTTTATACCAGTTAATAACTTGAGCAATTTGTGAATTGACTGTATCAGATGTTTTCGCAACATGATATCCACTCCTCATAGATTTACTATGAGCCAAACAAAATGAGTCTGTACCACCAATACTTATATTATATAAGTTTGCTGTTTCACCTAAATGTGGGATATCAATATTTTCAGCGAGTGTTTTGACACTTGCTCTTGCCTCTGGAAGAAAAGTCGCTGCACTAACATCAACACCACAAAAATTGATACACGTTAGTGTCATTAACAAAGCAAGACACAATTTAGAAAATTTATTTGTTAATTTCTTCAATCTTCGTTTCATTGTTTAAAAATTCCTTTCAATATATTTGTTGAATTTTAAGTGTCAACATCACCACTCTTTTTTAGTAATTACATTTTTTTACTTTTTCCTTGCAAAGAAAAAGATATACACGTCTGTATATCCACTTTACTACCTGTTTCTTTCTTTTACTTCTCCTTGTTGACATCATAAAGATGTCGAGCCAAATCCAAGTGGATAGAATGTCAAAATAATCTCTTTCATATTCCATCGTCCTTTCTTTATAATTTCTAAAATTTTCTAAAACTTCATAAAAACTGTATAAAAAAAGCAGATTATCTTTATTTAGAATAACCTGTTCATTGTTTTCTTTAAGTGTAAATTACATTCAAAAAATATATCGAAATATGTTATAATATCTTCTGGGAGGTATTTTTTTATGTTAAATACTATCCATGAGTACCATCACAAATTCCTTTTCTATGAATATTCAATCAATATTAGAATTACTAATATTATATTTAATTATTATAGAATTAAGAAAGAAAGACTAATGATGTAGTCTTTCTAAGTGATGGTACAAAAAAAGAGGAGCGACCAACTCCTCTTTTCCTTTGTGATTACATCACAAATTCCTTTTCTTTACATAGATATAATACAACTAAAATTAGAAAATGTCAACATATGGATATTTCATCAACATTCATATGTCACATCTAGTATATACATATATTTATAAATCAAACATATAAAGCAGGAGCGACCAACTCCTGCTTTTCCTTTTAGGTTACTACCATTCTTTAACCTTACGACTACACCCATAGTATATCATATTCTACTTAAATAAAAAATCTAAAACACCTGTGTAATTTGCATATTTTGTCATAGCCACTATGAACAATACTGTAACTCCACCAAAGAATACCAACCAAAGTGGTATATATGGTGCAACTATATCTTCGTGTTCTTCATCTGACAAATAAGCATAACTTCTCCAATGCGACATTGCACTAAACATGATTAGAAGTACACACATTAACAAAATATAAGGATGAAAACCAGAAGTAATACACCAAAAAAACGAACAAACAGCCAACGCTAATAACAAATATTCCATAACATTTAATATCCCTTTCTTTCTAAAATATAAAAAATAGGTCAATTGACCTACTTTACATCATACATATAAATTATTCTTTTTAAAATATATTCATCAAGGGGAAAGAAACAATCATCATCTTCTTTTAAAAGTATTCCGTATCTACATGATATATCAATACGAATTTTATCATAACAATTTAAAATATCATCAGAACCAGAAATACCAATACAGTATATTATATGTCTTAAAGTATCATCTAATTTACGTTCATAATAATTATATGACCTTAAAAAATTATTTGCATAACACCAAGACTTAATATCATTATTTGGTTTTAGATAAAGTTTTCTTTGAAAATGTCGTAGTAAAGTATCTCTTTTACCTTCTGACAATATCCAATACTTTTCACTTCTCCAAGTTCTTTTAATCAAATCACACATTTCCCTCACCTCTTTTTTATTTTAAAAGAATTATCTACTGTTAATTGCAACCCAATTATTACCACATTTTGCGACAGCCAACTTTGTCCTATTTTCTTTCATAAGTATATTTCTATGAGCAGTAGAGTTCATCCATTCTTTTACTGCTTCACTTGCAGGATAATAACCACTATCCTGTTTAGTAAGGACTTCTCCTAATCTATAATTAGGGTCATATTTATCTAAACCATCATGAGAAAAATCTTTTACTACTTCTTTCGCTCTTAATAATGCAATTCTTTCACACTCGCTATCCCAGACTGCCTCTGGTAGTCCCCTTTTTCTCCTTTCAGCATTGATTAAATTGAAAGCCTCTCTTGATGTTTGAGGTGTCTTTGATGTTGAACTTCCACCACCAGAAGGTCTTGAAGGTTTTACAACTGTTACAGTTTCATTTTTTCCAGTAGTAGGATTTTTAATTGTTTGAGTTGTTGTACTACTTCCTTTTGGAACTGATTTAACAGTTACCTCACAAGTTGCATTGACACCATTTGCTGATACTGTAATAGTTGTTGTACCTTTTTTCTTTGCTACAACCTTACCACTTTCACTTACAGTAGCAACACTACTATTAGATGAATTAAAAGTGGCTTTTGTATCTTTACCTTTGATTGTTGGTTTTAATACAAAACTTTCTTTAACGTATACACTTTTTGAAGTTTCATCCAACTTGATTTCTGGTTTTTTTACATTGATTGTTACTTCTTTTGTTTCAGTGTTTTTACCTTCATCAGTTACTGTTACTGTTGCTTTATAAGAACCTTCTTTTGTATAATCTACATTCTTATCATCACCTGTAATTGTCACTTGAGATAAATCATCTGCTTCAAACAATTTTGTAAAATCCACTTTCACATCTTTGTAAGTATCTACACTATCTTTAAAATCTTTAAATACTGGTTTTGTTGTATCTTTAACAGATACATTGACTTCTACTTCTTCATCATCATAAGTCAATTTGACTTTATAATCACCTATTGGTTGATAATCTTTATTTTCTACTTTTTTATCACCAACGATTTCTAACTTTGTTTCTGCTAAGATTTTTGCAAGTTCATCTTTATCAGATTTTTCATTGTTTAAATAATCAGCAACATTAGTTGAAATGGGTGTTCCAAATTCAACTTTCATATCATCTTTGACATTTAACGATTGACTACATCCTGTTAATAAAGGTGCTGTCACAGTCAATGCGATCATAGTTTTTAAAACATTTGCTTTTTTCATTTTCTTTTCCATCCTTTCAATTTTAAATTAAACCAATCAATAATTTTTTCTAAATTACTTTTATCATTTAAGAGTGCAGGTTTTTCTTCATCAATACCATCTGAACCTTTAGGATTTTGAATCATCGTATAAAATTTGTACAAATCAATATTTTCTTGTTCACTTATTTTACCTTTTGCATACAAAGGCAAGGCAATTTGATAAAACTCTTTTATTATTTTCTCATTATCAAGCTTAAATCTAATAACAACTGAATTCACTCCCGTAAAAACATATACAATCAACGGAATTTCAATTGCCACTAAAACATCTATATAAAATTTATTTTCCGTTTTGAAAAAAAGATAGAAATCAATAGATTCAGCATAACGAAACCAAAATAATAATGCCAAAGAAACTATTAATATGGAAACCATAATAAATAATGCACTTCTTTTAAAACTTTTAACCTTTTTCCTCGTATGAATTGATGCTACCAAATATCTACAATATTTTATTTTTTCTTGTACTTCCTGATCAACATCATTATTTTCATCTTTATTACTATCTTCAACCACAATTGATTCTTGAATATTCTTAATAGATTCTTTCATTTCTACAACTGATTCCTTAATTTCTTTTAATTCATTTTTCTTATAAAATAAACATCCTTTAATTTTATCCAACATACTTATAATTTCCTCTCTTTTCTACAATATAAATTAATTATAGAATATGTTGAAGTATAAAAATATATTAATTTTAGTTCTTACATTTTTTCACTACATTTTTACATGGCAACTTTGCCATGTTAACTTATAAAGAAAAATCATTTATATCTTTCTCAAGTGTAAGTCGTTGATCAAGGAATATTTTTATCGTTGGTAATATATCTTCTTGCTTTACTTGTTCTTGAATCACGTATTCCATATCATCATAAGGCTCTCCAAAAAAATCATTTTAGCAAGCATTTTATTTTGATCTTCTTTTTTAGGAAAATACTTTTCAAATAATGCAACAGATTTATAATAGCACCTAATACAGTTTTCCTTTTTCTCGTTTGTAAAATCATTGAGGTCTACCTCATCAGCATACACGATAAATTCATCTGGTTTTAAAAAATTAGAATTAGCACCAATCATAAAATATACTTCATCATTAATTTTTTTCTGAAACTCATAGTATTCCGTTTCTACAAATCCCATTTTTTCTAACTCGTTGAATATTTCTTGATCTACGAGTGGTAATAAACTTCTTCGATAACGTTGCAGGCTTTCTCTCCTGCGTTTTCTTTCTTCATGTGATAGCAAATTTCTATGACACCGTCTCATATTTGTTTTATTATTCATTATTTTTTCCTTTCTTCTCAATATATAAATTAAAAATCAAATGGCAACTTTGCCATATTGATCTACAAAGAAAAATCATCATCTATTTTTACTTCAGTAAATTCAAAACCAGCTTTTTTTAAATGCTGATAAAACTCATTCCTTCTTTCTAGTTCTAACTGGTCCATACATAAGAAATAATGATTTCTACCATCAGTAAGGATTTTACCACATACAAGTTCTATTTCCTCATCAGATAAACAAACTGAATCTAAACCATCTCCTCTAAGATCTTCATGCTTAACCACAACTACATTTCCAACGAGAGGATACTCATAAACACTTTGACCATCTAACAACCAAAATGTAGGTTTCTGATGTTTTAATATACCTTCATCATCAACATAAGCAGCTAAATTTTCTTTACCAAAATCAACATATGTTACTATATCAAAACTATCTCCAACTGCTTCTCTTAATGTTTCATATTCAATAACATATCCATCATTTTCAATAATCTCAACTTGTAATTGTTCATCCTCATCTACATAAAATTTTAAAAATTTATTTGCTTTCTCTCTAGTAAATTCTAAATCTTTTACTTCTAAAATACACTCATAATCTTCACTGTTATCCCTTCTCTTGAAATCTATTATTTTACCTAATTTTAATAATCTATCTTTTGAACTCATTAAATTATCTATGCTTTTAAAACTGTCATTAACCATTCCGTAATAATTTCCATCAATATACATTTCATAAGCCTCTCCAATACTATATAATTCTACTTTTAATTTTCTCATCTAATAATTACCTCACTTTATAATTTTTACCACCAACAACACATCTATTTTTTAACATGGCAACTTTGCCATGTTATTTTTCTTAATCAAATAATTTCATTGATATCTACTTCTAACGCTTTAGCTATTGCTTTTACTGTTTCTATTCTTGGATTAGTTGTAATAGCTTTTTCAATATCTCTTAAAGTAGCCTTAGGAATATTAGATTTTATAGCTAGCATATATCGACTCAAGTTTTTTTCTTTTCTTAATTCAATGATCTTTTTAATATTCATTATTAATCTATTCCTTTCGTTCAAATTTTATTAAATATTGTTATAGTATGGAATCCCATACTTTTTTAATATATAATAAATATAGAGGTGATTTATTTGGATTCAAACAATATACACGTAATTAATATTCTTAGTCCTATTTTTGCTGCTATAATAACTTCTCTTTCATTAGGAAATATTATTACTGCTTGGTTAAACAAATATTTAGAGCATAATAATAAGATTGAAACCATAGATATAGAAAGATATAACCTTTATAAAGATATTTATTTTAATGGAGTTAAGGATGGGATTAGAAATATGATCCCCATCGAACAGTCTAAACAATATTTTTTAAATTTATATTCATACTTATTAATACATGATGAACTATCAATTTTATTAAGTGAACAAGTATTAATACTCTTAAATAAATACAACAAAACAACCGATGAAAAACAACTTAAAATTTTACAAAAAAGAATTGAAAACGATTTTAATATAATAAAAAAGAAATTTGGATCTCCATTTTCAATAAGAAAAGATAAATTTAAATATTTAATCGCACTTTTTGGTGTCATATTTTTTTCATTCACAATAATCATCTTGATTGTTTCTGCTTATGCATATTCTCAAATCCCCAACATAGATTATAGTATTCTTTTAATAATTATTTATTCTATTATTTTAACCTTAACACTAACTTGGCGATTAGGTTCTTATCTATATAAAAATGCATATATTTTTGATATATAATTTATAATAGATATTTCACTCTATAAAACAAAGGAATTCAAGACCAAATATTTAATATGCTATTCAAGAGTTCATTTCATCTATGTTAACGACAATATTTTTGTTTTTTACATGTTAAATTTGCTGTCTTTCATTTTATTAAAGTAAAAAATCTAATTCTGAATCATTTGGAATAGTAATAATAACAGCATAATTTTTTTCTTCCGAATCTAATATACCTTTCAAATACCAAACTTTTTCAAACAGACTAGGTTCAACTTTTTTAATTGTTTGGAACGTCACACTTGCTTCACAATCTTTTAGTTGATATTTAACATTGTCATCATTTTCATTAAAAATCTTATGTGATAACATACCATCATCTACAACAAATAAATTTATTAATCTATCATTAGTACCTTTTAACTTTTCTATACTAAAATACTTTTCTTCACTTATCTTTTTTAAATCATAAGTTACACTTACGGGTTTATCTTTATTATAATCAGCCGTCGTCATTCCACAAATAAATCCTAAAAAAAGAAACACACCGACTCCTAAAATCAAACTAGAAAAAACGTACCAAGTTAAAGTCGTACCATATGATTTAAATACATTAAGTATTTCCTTCAAATGAATATCTTCGTTAAATTCTTTTGTTAATATATATGATTTGTATACCTCAATAAAATAAGCAATAAACAATCCTATAATTAAATACAACATTCTTAATCACCCACCATATTTTTTCAAACATGGCAACTTTGCCATGTTCTTTTAATAATCAAATAATTTCATTAATATCAACTTCTAATGCTTTGGCTATTGCTTTTACAGTACTAATCTTAGGATCTTTATTTGGCTCATTGATTAATCGGTTAATTGTACTTTCATTTATACCAGTCATCTTTGACAATTTATAACGACTGATATTTTTTTCTTTCAATATAATTAATAATTTTTCAATGTTCATATATAACACCCCTATCTTAAATATCGTTCTATTCCAATAGCCTTCATATGATTTTCTAAATCTTTATCTGTCCATTCTTCAATTTTAAAATCATGATTATAGAAAAAACGTGTTTCATGACTTTTTAATTTATTCATGTGATTTTCAGCACCTTTTTTTGTTTTGAATACTTTAGGTTTTCTCTTATTGATTTTATCGCTACTATTACAATAACATCTTACATCACCATCAACAAAAGATGAATAAATTTCATTTCCATTAAACTTTATTACATACATCTTTTTTCACTCCTTTTCATAAACGACAAATAAAAACAATTTATTTTTTTAATTCAGTAACCCTTTTTCCTTAGATTTTATCAAAATATATCCTTTTTCTAAGATTTTTTTCTTTATCGCTTTTTTATTAATGATTGATACTTTTCCATGATAAATTTTTCTTAATATATGATCCTGACTTTTACCTTTTATAATGTATTTCATACTTCTTTCTCCTCATATTTATAACATGGCAACTTTGCCATGTTGTCTTTATAATGAAAAATCTTCTTGTATTTCTAATTGCATTTTCTTTTGAATAAGATCCTCATTCCAATCTTTTAATGTTGGAGTGATAACCATATGTTTGATATTTTTATGTTTCACATTTAATGTTTCAATAATCTTCTTAGTTGCTGTTTTTCCTGCTTCGTCATTATCTAATGCTAAAACAACTTCTTGAATCTTTGGATGAGCTTGTAAGTATTTATATATACATTCATCTTTTTCTACCCCACACATTGCTAAAAAAGAATGTTTATTATGAAAATCTTTATCGACATATAAAGACATTAAAGACATCATATCAATTGCTGCTTCAGTGATAAACACTGTATCAGCATCATTATTAGAAAATGCGATTCCGTAGTCATAATTATTACCTTGTATTTCCATCATAAATTTCTTATTTGGTATTGTACCTCGTTGCATTGCATAGACTGGTTTTTGTTTTTCGTTATATCCTACAAAAACAAGATTCTTATGATTTTTCTCTTGATATATCATTTTTCTTTTCACAAAATCATTTACAATTTCCTTACTAATACATCTAGTTTTAAGAAGATAAGCATAAACTCGTTTATAATTCTCATCTTTTTCTGGTAAAACCAATTCCTTTTTCTCGTATTTTTTAAGTTCACTTGGTTTAAATGTATTATCAATATTCAGCTTTTTTTCTAACCACATTAAACAATAGTCTAAACTTTTAAACTTATTACTACGGCCAACACCAAACTCCATCAAGAAAGAAACTGGATCTCCACCAATTCCATTTGAATATCTATGGAAAGTATTATCAGAAACCCTTATTCTAACTGAATCAAATTCTTTTAGAGTATAGTAATTTCTTCCTACTGGTATTGGTGTCAGACCTAATTCTTCAGATAATTTCACAAGATCATAAACACTAACAGCTTTCCTTCTATCTTTTCTATCCATCCTCATTTTCCTCACTTTTAAATATTTTTTCTATTAATTGATTTATGGTAACAATTTCTTTCAACTGAAATATTCTCTTCTTTACAACAAGGCAATTTTGCCATGTTATTCTAAAATAAAAAATAGATTTTCCTATCTATTTTCTAAGTATTAAATTCACTAATATTAATAAAATAAATAACACCAATCCTGTACATGCTAATACAAATGAATCATGTTTGGAAATATCACTATATAAATAAAGAAAATACGAAAAAGAAATTACTGATAACATTGGAATAATGATGATTAAATTGATTATCCCACAAGAAATTTCTTTAGGACTCATGTATATTATCCCTACATTCTGAAATATCTTCAAATTCTCCTAAATCTTCAGCACCTTGTGACAATAATTTTTTTACTTCTGTTTCTGTATTAAAGCATCCTGCATCTCCACTTAATGGATTACCACATTTTAAGAACTCTCTTATTTCTTCTTCTTTTTTTGTCATACCTACTTTAAAGCATATATGAGAACAGTTTTCACATTCTTTACATCGTTTAAGATCTTCATCACAGCATTCATATTCTAAATTATTTATAATAGCATCAATGCAATACCAATACTGACAATACGGATAACAATAATTATCAATTTCATCATACACTAATTTTTCAATTGGCCATTCTACCCTTGAATGTTCAGATAATTCTATAATAACTTCATCATCTCTTTTTAACAAAAATCTATTCATTATTTTCACCTTCTTTAATAATTTCAAAGTATGTTAACATTAAGTTAAATACATAAATACCTTGTTCATATGAAACATTAGAAGCATTACCTATTCCTGCAATAATTGTTCCTTTTTTTATTTCTTTCATTTTATCCATTCCTATATCATTACAACTGCACCTTACTAAACTCTTTGTATCATTGTCTGTATGCTTGAATGATTCAACTGTAAAATTACAATATAATGTATTGTTGATCGTTTTATATTCTGGTTCAAATTTAACCTTACCACTTATGGCTGCTTTGAACATACGTCATCATCCACTCCTTTCTACATGGCAAAGTTGCCATGTTGTTTTATATTTTATAGAGATAGACTAGATTATTTTCTAGTCTTCTCTAACTCGTCAAATGAATTGGTAATTAACATTGTTATACCTGCTAGTTTATTGATGATTTTATCTATAGTGATTTCCTCACCAGATTCTGTTTTACTTAGGACTGTTTGTCTTTCTTCATCTGTAAATTCCCAAAAGATGTTATTAATTTCTTTGTTATATTTCTTAATCATCTTATTTAATCTATCTACATGATTTTTTTGTGATTGTTCTTTTTGACTTGATGAAGATTTCTTTTCTTCCTTACCTAAAGCCAAATTAATATATTTTTGTGATGTTCTTGCACTACATCCTAAAAATGGAGCTATCCATTCTCTAGTCGTCATTCCTAAAGGTTTTTTTGATGGATCATCTTGTAATATCCCTAATAACTCTTGTGTTACTAGGATTTTATCTTTATCTGTCAAATCTCTTTGAGCATTTGACATGATGATTTTCATTCTTTCTTCAACATCACTCATATCTTCTGTTATTGGATCATGATATAGCAAACAAGGAATTTCAGCATCAATTTCACCATTTTCAAATAATAATTTCAATGCTTTTAAACGTCTATGGCCACCAAGTAGTTTAAAATAATCATCTACTTCATAGACTTCTAAGGGTTTCATCAATCCATACATCTTAATGTTGTCAGCTAATACATCAATACCTTCTTGAGAGTAAGTATTTAATTCATTTTCTTTAATATCATCAATATCTATCATTTTTAAACCAATGGGCTTTCTGTTCATCTTAGTATCTTTATCCACTAATTTACTTAATGTCATAATTAAAATACCTCACTTTCTTCAAGAATTTCATCAACAAGTCTTGAAAGATCATCAGATATATTTGTTTTTGTTTCAATCATTGGTTTTGATAACATAGATGATTTAGATGCAACTGCATCTTGGTATCCAATCGTTGATACAAAAACATTATTTGGAAAAAATTCTCTTGTTTTTTCAATGAATTTATGAATATTTGGTCTGTTTCCTCTAGGTATCATGTTCATCAAAATCTTAATTTTATAAGTTTGTTCATATTCATCTTCAAAATCAAATAATTCTTTCATCATATTGACAAAACTACGTAACTCAAATCCACCCACTTTCATAGGAATATAGATTTCATCACTAGCAAATAAACCATTAACTGTAATATTATTAAATGTTGGAGCATGATCAAAGATAACAAAATCATAATCTTTTCTTACTTCTCTTAATGCTTTCTGTAACCTGTTATATACTCGTCTTCTTAAATCACTAGCTAATAACTGATCTGTTTGTATAAGTTCAGTATTGAAAGATGGGATAATATCTAAATTTTCATATTCAGTATGATAAATACAATCTTTTAATACTTCGTTACCTTGCAATAATAAAGTGTTGATATCACTAGGTTTTTTATCATTATCAAAAAGAAAACTTTCAATAATACTCACTGATTCTCTTAAATTTGGACGTACTGGTACTGTAAGTCCACAATATGCATCAAAATCAAACGATTTAAACCCTTTTAAATAGAATTGTGATATGTTTCCTTGTGCATCTAAGTCTACAATTAATACTTTTTTACCTTTTTTAGCTAATCCAGTAGCCAAATTGATTGATAATGTCGTTTTACCAACTCCACCTTTTTCATTAATAACACTAATTTTTCTCATTTTTTTCACCTTTTCCTCTCTTTAGAGGTCCTTCTTTTATATTTTTAGTCTTTATTGACTAAAAGAACACACAGAAAAATGTCGTTTTAATCAATAAAAATCATTATTTTGTGGATGTGTCATGTTCAATAGACATCAAAGTACCTTTGATATAATCAATAAGGTAATTTTTCTAATTTCAATTTCAATTGACATTAAAGTTACTCTTTAATGTTTTTTGTACACTTTCTAATTAAACGAGTTACACTCGTACTTAAAAAATAAATAGTTAGAAAGGATTTCTCCCTAGTACATAACCTCATCGACTTGGCGAACAGGATAGGATGATATCTCATCATTCACTCCGTTTTAAATGCCTATCTACTTGCTTTGCTCTGTAAGTCATGTCTATTACTTCTAACTATATTCACTTTTCAAAGAACTTTTTCATTTATTGTGAGTGCTAGGTTTACGCTTTGATCCAATCCCCAGCAACTTCTCTGATCCACCAGTCTTGAATAAATTCTTTTACCTTTGAGAATTCAACGTATTTCTTATGGATCATGTTATCTACTTCATTTAATAATTCATAAAAACTCTTATAGATATCATCAATTGCATCAAAACCACCTGCTTCTAACCCATTTTGATAGTCTTTTAAAATGTCATTGATTTTATCAATATTGCTATTTAGCTTTAAATATGCTCTTCTCATTGTTTGAGAGTCATCTTCTGTGATGGTTTGTTTAGAAATCAAAAGATATTCTTTTCTGCCACTCATCTTAGAAGCTACTTTCATCCATTTCTTTTTTAGTTTGTAAGTAAATTTATCGAAATTCTTATATCTAAATGTTGTCTTATCCTCATTAACACTTTTCACATTTTTGATAACACGTATCTTCTTTCCCTTTTTATCAAGAATAAAACCCCCTTTTTTCCCTTTTAAAATTGCTCCTTTAGATGTTTCTTTACATCTATTCCCTTTATTGTCAAACCAATAATCTTGAGTATATTTTTTGAAGGTTACCTTTGATTTTTCATAGACTTTTCTAGAAAAACATACAAGTTCAACATAATTAGCTTTGTTGATAGTAAAATATTTGGCACACCATAATAAGCCAGCTTTCTTTTTACCTACTTTATAATTCTTAGATACTTCTTCAGCATATTTTTTTACAAATAAGTCATATTTATTTTTTTCTAACTCATAAGGGATTAAGAAGACCAAACAATGAGCAAAGATATTTTTATATGGTTCTTTACCATCTTTTCTAGGTTGATAATTTCTCTTATGAGCGTTTTTCCACTCATTTAATACTTGTATTTCTCTTTCATAATTTGAATGATTAGAAATGATTGGAGTTCCTTCATTTACCCAATTTTCTACTTCTTCAGAACTATTTAATGTTTTATAGTGAACATATGCTCCTTGTGTAATCATTGCCTTCATCCTCTCTAACTTTCTAATAAACAGAAAAGAGTCAACCTTTCGGTTGACTCCTCTAAATAATAGATATTCAATTTTAGTTATTGGTTCGGGTATTTACATGCTTCTCGCACCAATATTAAAAGTTTGCTTTTTTTATACTCAAAAACATATTTTATCGAAATCATTCTATTCATTAATGGAAAAATGAATCTGATTTATAATATAAGCGAAAAAGAAAACATTATTATGGATTATTATTGTGTTATGTTTAGTCATCACTGTATTTATTTTAAAATCACAAAATCCAAATATATCGTTAGATACTAAATATTCTTTACAAATAGAAGATAAAAATCTTTTAAATAAAATTTCTAAACGACAATCAGAAACTGATTTTCATATTACAGTCATTGAATACCTATGCAAATAAAAACATAGATAAAACCTTTATTATTAATCAAGATAATTTTAAATGTACTGATAATTCAAACAACAAAATTGATTATCAAGACACTCAAAAAAACTATAGTTATTGAAAAAGGACAAACTCATACTGTACAAAATATACTTAATACTCTTTACCACAAAGAATTCATGAATGTTTTAACTACTTGATAATTCTGTATTGTTTTATCTAAAAATATTTCACTATTGCTCATTCTTTTTTTATTTAACATAAGTATCTATATCTGAGCCATTAATACAGCTTAAAATAATACTTAATCCAAAAATAGTAATCTTCTGTTTTTAATTCTTTAATAGCAAAATCTAATCCAACCATTGATTCATCAAATATAATCACTTTTTTGCACCATTAGATTCTAAAATAATTCTTGCTTGGAGGCATTGTATAGACTTTATTCCCCTACTCTTTCGTCATTTTAAAAGTTAATTTTGGGTAGTAAAAGTCGCAATCAACCTCATGATCATTGTATATACCGATAGCTTGCAAATAACTATAAATAATTGTTGGACCCACAAACTTAAATCCTTTCTTTTTTAAATCATTAGAAATTTGTGTGGATAATTCATCAAAAGGTGGTACATCTTTTGAATGATGATAGTGATGCTTAATTTGTTGGTAGTTCGTATAAGACCATATATAGTTATCAAAACTTCCATATTCTTTTTGAACGTTCATAAAAACTTGTGCATTATTAATAATAGCTTTCATCTTTAATTTGTTTTTTATGAGAATAGGTGTCTCCATTAATCTTTGATATTCCTTTTCATCATAACAAGCAATTTTTTGATAATCAAAGCCATCTAAAGCTTCTTCATAAGCTTTTTCTTTTTTCAAAATAATATCCCAACTCAGTCCTGCTTGTAGACCTTCTAAAATTAACATTTTATATAACATCTTTTCATCATGCTCAGGAATTCCCCAAACTTCATCATGATATTTGATTAAGTCTTCATTATATGCCCATGCACATCTTTTCACTTTCATCACCCTTTTTATTTTATTCTATCATATTCTTTTCATTTACACACTTCCTTTTGATTTGTATAATAGATATTGGTGAAGAACATGAATGATTTATTTATTAAACAAATGAAAGAATTACTAAAAGATGATTTTGATGCTTTTATGGAGGCTTTGGACAAACCTGCTATGAAAGGTTTCTATACAAATCCAAAGAAAGAAAAAATCATTGACTATTTAGATGAAAGATATATCAAACCTCATCCCGTTGTGAATGATGGATATATTTTTGATTATGAAAACTATCCTTTAGGAAAATCACCTTATTTTTGCTTAGGTGGATATTATATTCAAGAACCAAGTGCTATGTTAGTTGCATATTTCTTAGACGTTCAAGAAGATGACTATGTCTTAGATATGTGTTCTGCTCCTGGTGGAAAGGCATGTGCTGTGGCTTCAAAATTATCTAATCAAGGTTTAATGATTGCTAATGACATCAATACATTACGTGCAAAAATTCTTTCTGAAAATATAGAACGTTTTGCATTAACAAATACAGTTGTAACAAATAGCAATCCTATCAAGTTTACAAATATCTTACCTGAATTTTTTGATAAGATTATTTTAGATGCACCCTGTAGTGGTGAGGGAATGTTTAGAAAGTTAGGTCAAGCAATTGATACATGGTCAATAGATAAAGTGAACGAGTGTGCTTATATTCAAAGACAACTTTTAGATGCAGCAATGACACTTTTAAAACCAGGTGGACAACTGATTTATTCAACTTGTACATATA
>CALDMQ010000180.1 GCA_937917505.1 uncultured Erysipelotrichaceae bacterium
TGATCCTAAATCATTAAATAGTGGTATTATATAAATTATTGGAGGAGAAAGCTATGTTTGGATTTGATAAGAAAGTAGAAATAAAGAAAAAAGATATTAATGAAGTTTATAATATTTTTGAAAAAGATCCATCTCATCATGTCATTTTATGTGCAGATGAACAAAAAGAGTTTGATGCTTTACGTATTGCAGGCGCAGAGTGTTTACCGCTAAGACTTATGAATAAAATAGAAGAATTTTATCCTGACAAAGATATGACTTACTATGTTTATGCAATTAATTTTGCAATTAGTGAAAAAGCTTGTAAAACAATGGCTAAAAAAGGATATAATGTTTATGATTTAGGATCATTCTTAGATTATGATGGATTTGAAGAAGGAATGAACGCAAGAAGAAAGAAAAGAAAAAGATAATTCTTTTTTTTGACGAAAAATGTAACCGCTTGCATAAGTTCTTGTTATAAGTTATAATGAATTTAAGGGAGGTGTCAGTATGGCTTATACATTAGAATTTGTTGTAAGTGATCCAGTAGGACTTTATGCATCACCTGTTACAGAATTAGTAAATACAGTAAAGGCATATAGTTCTCATGTGACTTTAAAATATCATAATAAGGAAGTTAACTTGAAAAGTATGATGGGGGTCCTTTCTTTGGGAGTTCCAACTAAAGCACATTTAGAAGTTGTTGTTGATGGTGAAGATGAAGTTAATGCTTTGGAAGGAATTAAAGAAAAAATCCAAGAACTAGGTATTGCTACAATTGAATAATACAGAAGACAGGAGTTATCCTGTTTTTGTTTACATAAGTAAAGGTAGAAATAGTAATATGATTACATATTTCCACCTTTTTCTATAATTATTATCTCATTTCTAAAACTAAGAATTCAAAATTATCATTGATAAGATCGTGCATAGTCATATCGTTCACATTATGATAATGTTTAGCATCTAATACAATAAGGTATATGTAGAATTAATTATTCTCTTTAAAGATTTTTTCTATTGGTTTAATTTGAAGTAAACGATTATACTCTACTGTTAGAGTTTGTGGTTGAGTACGATCGTAATATTCATCTTTATATTTGTTTTCTCGTTTAGGTCCGTATAAATACATAGATACATCAATTTCTCTTTGTTCTAAATCGTTGAATTGATATCCTAAATAGATATATTGTATGTTAGGAATAGGAAATTTTTCATCTTGATTCTCTCTGTTAAATAACAAAAGTTCTTTTTTATTTCACCATCTTTATAATAATTTAATCGTAGTTCATTTACTTCGAAATCTAGATAGTTGATTTCAAATTGATAAAAGTTATTATATGTTCTAGTTGCAAAATCATCAGTTAATTCACCAAGATTTTTAATTGTTGTCTTTTGAATAGGGAAGTCTTTAGTAAACTTTGGTGAAGATGAACATCCACTGACAATCAAAAGTGCGAAACATAATAATAATATTTATTTTTTCTATAATCACTATATCATGCATTATTGATGGAAGGTAGATTCATTCAAAAAATAAAGACTAATAGATAATATCATTTGAGCAAGTTCTTTGATTATGAGATACTTATATATAATAAGGAGGTTTACGCCATGATTGAATATATAAGAAAAAGAGACGGACGTATGGATAAGTTTGAAATGAATAAGATTGCAGGAGCTATTTATAAAGCATTTCAAGCAACAGAAGCTAAATATGATTTAGATACAGCCATGCAAGTTGCAAAAGAGGTTGAAGAAAAACTAGAAGCAAGACATACAGAATTACCAACTGTAGAACTTGTGCAAGATACAGTTGAAGAAACACTGATTGAAAAAGGATATGTCAGAATTGCAAAGGCATATATTTTATATCGTGCGAATCGTTCTCGTGCACGTAATCGTAAATCACGTTTAATGAAAACACTAGAAGAAATTACTTTTCAAGATGCAAAGGATAGTAATTTAAAACGTGAAAATGCAAATGTGAATGCAGATGCTCCAATGGGGACAATGTTAAAATATGGAGCGGAAGCTGCTAAACAATTTAATGAAATGTTTGTCTTAAATCCAATTCATAGTGCTGCTCATATGGCAGGAGATATTCATATTCATGATATGGATTTTTTAACTCTCACAACAACATGTACCCAAATAGATATTATCAAATTATTTAAGAATGGTTTTTCTACTGGTCATGGTGTTTTAAGAGAACCTAATAGTATTACAACTTATTCTGCTTTAACATGTATTGCGATTCAATCAAATCAAAACGATCAACATGGTGGTCAAGCGATAGTGAATTTTGATTATGGTATGGCTGAGGGAGTATTAAAATCATATAAGAAAACATATTTTCATAATTTAGAAAAAGCATTACTTTTATTAAATCATAGTGAAAAAGATGAAGACATGATTCGTGAACTCAAAGCGTTAGATTGCTTTCCTAGAATTAAAGATCAAGGCTATTTAGCAAAAGAAAAAAGCTATTTACAGTCACATGGAATAGATGAAGCAATTATTGATCAAATACAAGATTTTACTACAAAACAAACGTATCAGGAAGTTGATAAAGAGACTTATCAAGCTATGGAATCATTGATTCATAATTTGAATACAATGAATTCACGTGCAGGAGCACAAGTTCCATTTAGTTCTATTAACTATGGTATGGATACAAGTGATGAAGG
>CALDMQ010000181.1 GCA_937917505.1 uncultured Erysipelotrichaceae bacterium
AAAGATATGTGCATCATCTTGAGTAAAAGTGCGAACTCTAAATAAACCATTTAAAGCTCCACTTGCCTCATGTCTATGGACTTGTCCAAGTTCTCCCATACGAATTGGTAAGTCTTTATAAGAATGCAATCCATTTTTATAAACTAACATACTTCCTGGACAGTTCATTGGTTTAATTGCAAACTCTCTATCATCTACATAACTTGTATACATATTTTCTTTATAGTTATACCAGTGTCCTGATACTTCCCATAATTCTTTAGACATCATGATTGGTGTTTTGATAAATTCATATCCTTCTTTAGCATGTTCATCATACCAATATTGTTCTAATGTATTTCTAAGCAACATACCATGTGGTAAGAATAATGGCATACCTGGAGCATATTCACTCATCATAAATAAATCTAATTCTCTACCTAATTTCTTATGATCTCTTTTTTTCGCTTCTTCTAAGAAATCTAAATGTTCTTGAAGTTCTTCTGGAGTTGGTAAACATACACCATAAATTCTTTGAAGAACTTTATTGTTTTTATCCCCTTTCCAGTATGCACCAGAATGTTTTAACAATTTAAAGTTTCTACATAATTTCACTGTTTCAACATGTGGCCCACGACATAAATCGACAAAATCCCCTTGACGATAACAAGTAATATGACCATCTTCTAACCCTGAAATTAAATCTAATTTATAAAGATCATCTTTAAACATTTCTAAAGCTTCATCTTTAGAAATTTCTTCTCTCACTATACGTTTTCCATCTTTACAAATTTTTTTCATTTCTTTTTCTATCTTAGGTAAATCTTCATCAGTTATAACATCATCACCCAAATCAATATCATAATAAAATCCTTCAGTTACCACAGGTCCTACCCAAAACTTAGCATGTGGATATAAATGCTTAACAGCTTGTGCCATCACATGAGCACATGAATGGTTTAATGTATGAAGTGCTTCTTCATTTTTAAAATCTCTCATCTTTGTATCCTCTCTTTCCTATAATAAAAAAGAGATTTCATCCAAAGGACGAAATCTCGTGGTACCACCTTTATTCATTATCTAACGATAACCTCATTCCTTTAACGCAGGTTCACGACATTCTCTTTCGAGTGTAGCCTATTAGGGAGTACTCTTATAAAGCTTCAAAGACTTTCACCAACCGTCTTTTCTCTAAACAAGTTTTTTATAAAAACATATCCTAAATCATTGCTTATATAAGCATTTTACCTCATTCATATGATTTGTCAAGAAAAAAAGTGGAATGCTATTCCACTTTCTCAGTTCTATTTTACAGTTAATAATTGTAAGTAAGAAGTAGTTCCTTTAATACCTGGAGTTCCTCCAGTTACTAAGATTTTTTGACCTTCTTCAACTCCATTTTCTTTAGCAATAACTTCAGCTAAGTTTAATAAACCTTCAGTAGTATCCATAGATTTACATGTTACTGGTTTTACACCCCAACTTAAAGCTAATTTACGAGTTGTTTCTCCATTTGGAGTTGCTGCAATAATTGGACATTCTGGTCTATATCTTGACATTTTCTTTGCAGTAAATCCTGATTCAGTAAATGCTACGATTGCTGCAACATCAAATTTATTTGCAATTTCAGCAACTGACATACAGATTGCTTCTGAAGTATCATCAGTAGCTGTTCTTACAGCACGTCTATGTAATGCCGCATAATCTAAAGTATCTTCAGTTTTTAAAGCAATTTTGTTCATAACCATAACTGCTTCTTCAGGATATTTCCCTTGTGCAGATTCTCCAGATAACATGATTGCATCAGTTCCATCATAGATTGCATTAGCAACGTCAGAAACTTCAGCACGCGTTGGTCTTGGATTTTCTTGCATAGATTCAAGCATTTGAGTTGCAGTAATAACAACTTTTCCTGCTGCTTTACATTTTTTGATTAATTCTTTTTGAATTAAAGGTACATCTTCAGCTGGAACTTCAACACCTAAGTCACCACGAGCTACCATGATACCATCAGCAACTTTGATGATTTCGTCCATTTTTTCAACACCTTCGCTGTTTTCAATTTTAGCGATAACTTGAATTTCAGGCTTTCCATTTTCAACTAAAACATCTAAAACGTCTTGAGGACGACGAACAAATGAAGCAGCGATAAAGTTAACATCTTGTTGACAACCAAATTCAATATCAGCTCTATCTTTATCTGAAATAAATTCAAATCCTAATTCAATACCAGGAACATTGATTCCTCTCTTATTTTTGACAATACCATCATTTGCACATACACAAACAATGTCAGTATCATCAACATGGTCTACTAATAATTCAACTTGTCCATCGTTAACTAAGATAAAACCACCAGGTTTAACATCT
>CALDMQ010000182.1 GCA_937917505.1 uncultured Erysipelotrichaceae bacterium
AATCAAGTTTTAGAATATGCATATCCTATTCATGTTGGAGATAATGTATGGATTGGTGCAAATGTGATTGTATTACCTGGAGTAACAATAAGTAGTGGTAGTATTATTGGGGCTGGTGCAGTTGTGAATAAGGATATACCTGAAGGTGTTATTGCGGTAGGAAATCCATGTCATGTTTTTAGAAAATCACAAAAGAAGACAGAGATAAATATAAAAATAAGTTCTTTACAAATAAAAATATGTATGTTATATTAAGTTCGTAGCCGAACTAACAAAGAGGTGAGACAATGTATCGTGATAGTGTAGGTCATCGCTTGAAAATGATCAATAACTTAATGAAGAGAAATGTTGATAAAGTGATAGGTCATAAACCAGATAAAGCAACACTGATGCATAGTTGGATTATGGGATTTCTTCAAAGACGCGAAGAAAAGAAATTAGATACTTTTCAAAAAGATATTGAAAAAGAATTTTCAATGAACCGTTCAACAACATCAGAAATGTTAAAATTGATGGATAAAAATGGTTTGATTCAAAGAATTCCTGTGGATTATGATGCAAGGTTAAAAAAGATTGTCTTAACAGATTTAGGACGAGAGTGTAATCGTAAAACAGAGGAACAAATCTTAAAAGTTCATAATCGTTTGGTTGAAGGCTTGAATGATGAAGAAGTGCAAACACTATTATCTCTTTGTGATAAGATGATAGACAATTTAAAAAAAGAATTATAATCAGGGAAACCTGATTTTTATTCCTTTATATAGTTTGTTTACGAACAATTCGGTAGCGTACGGAAAGAGAGGTTGACGATATGGTTAAAACGTTATTTCAACAAATAAAGAGTTATAAAAAAGATTCTTTGATGACAATGTTAACAGTTATTGTTGAAACAATTTTAGAAATTATCATTCCTTTGTTAATGGCAAGATTAATTGATAAAGGGATAGAGGCTCAAAATATGAGTGCAGTTATGCGATATGGAATCATGATGTTCGTGATTGCTTTATCAACACTGTTGCTAGGCTTTTTAGCTGGAAAATATGCCGCAAGAGCTTCGACTGGTTTTGCTGCTAATTTAAGAGAAGCAATGTTTAGAAATATTCAATCTTTTGCATTCTCTAATATAGATAAATACAGTACCGCAGGACTTGTAACACGTTTAACAACTGATGTTACAAATGTCCAAATTGCTTATCAAATGATTATTCGTATGTGTATTCGTGCACCTATGAACTTAGTTTGTGCATTAGTTATGGCATTTTCTATTCATGTGGAGATGAGTTTGATTTTCGTTGGAGCAATTATTTTCCTTGTTTGTGTTTTAGGAATTATTATGTTTTTAGCTATGCGTTATTTCAACGATGTTTTTCCTAAGTATGATGATTTGAATGAAAGTGTTCAAGAAAATGTTGTGGGTATTCGCGTAGTCAAATCTTTTGTAAGAGAAGATTATGAAAATAAGAAATTCAAAAAAGCATCTGAAAATATCAGTCGTTTGTTTATAAAAGCAGAAGGTGTCTTAGCGTTTAATAATCCTGCAATGATGGTGAGTGTTTATGGTTGTATATTATTGTTATCATGGTTAGGGGCTAAGAATATTGTTGCTGGAACATTGACAACTGGTGAATTGACAAGTTTATTTAGTTATATTATGAATATTATGATGTCATTAATGATGTTATCAATGGCATTTGTAATGATTACAATGTCACTTGCTTCAGGAAGACGTATTGCAGAAGTAATTAACGAACAATCTGATTTGGTATCACCTAAAAATGCTTTAACTGAAGTGAAAAGTGGATCAATTACTTTTTCACATGTTAGCTTTTCTTATAAACATGGTTCAGGAGATCCGGTGTTAAGAGATGTTGATTTGCATATTCATAGTGGAGAAACTATTGGAATCATTGGTGGAACTGGTAGTGCAAAGAGTACGCTTGTGAGTTTAATTAGTCGTTTGTATGATGTGGATTTTGGTTGTGTTCTTGTTGGTGGTGAAGATGTGAGAAATTATGATCTTGAAGTCTTAAGAAATGAAGTTTCTGTTGTTTTACAAAAGAATGTTTTATTTAGTGGAACAATTTTTCAAAACTTACGTTGGGGAAATGAACATGCGACACTTGAAGAATGTCAAGAAGCATGTCGTTTGGCGTGTGCTGATGAATTTATTCAAACATTCCCTGATGGTTATAATACTTATATTGAACAAGGTGGAACAAATGTTTCTGGTGGACAAAAACAAAGATTGTGTATTGCTAGAGCATTACTGAAAAAACCTAAGATCTTAATTTTAGATGAAGAACGTATTCCAGATACAACCAAAATTATTATTTCACAACGTATTTCAAGTGTACAAAATGCAGATCGTATTATTGTGCTTAATGATGGTGTGATTGATGACTTTGATTCACATGATAATTTATTAAAAACGAGTGAAATATATAAGATGATTTATGAAACACAAACCAAAGGGAAGGAGGAAGCTTAATGAAACAAAAGAATGTTTTAATGAGGTTGATGAAACATCTTTTTAAGCAACATGGTATTGCTTTAATAGCAGTATTACTTTGTATTCTTGGAAGTGCTTTGGCCAATGTGCAAGGGACTTTATTTATGATTATATTATGCCTTTAATTGGATCAAGTTCTCCTGACTATTCAGGTTTGTTAAAAGCTTTAAGTAGAGTGGCTGTATTCTATGGAATTGGTATTTTATGTGCATATTCTTTTAATAGAATTATGGTTACAGTTACCCAACATTTCTTAAGGGATATTCGTAATGAATTATTTGAACATATGGAATCTTTACCGATTCGTTATTTTGATCAAACAACTCATGGTGATATTATGTCAATCTATACAAATGATACAGATACATTAAGACAATTGATTAGCCAATCTATTCCGCAAGTGGTATCAAGTGGTATCACGATTGTGACTGTCTTTATGTTTACCTTTAACTGCTGTGAGCTTAATCATGTTAACTGTGATGTTGTATTCAAGTCGCAAAGTGGGAAGTTTATCTGCAAAATACTTTATGCGACAACAAACTGAAATTGGAAAAGTTAATGGTTATATTGAAGAAATGATTTCTGGACAAAAAGTAGTCAAAGTCTTTAATCATGAACAAAAGGTTATTAATGAGTTTGAAAAAATTAATGAAAATTTAAGAGAAAGTGCTTATCAAGCACATAAATTTGCTAATGTT
>CALDMQ010000183.1 GCA_937917505.1 uncultured Erysipelotrichaceae bacterium
CTATTTCCTAACTTCTCATTCTTAGATGCACCTTTTAATAAACAATATTATAAAGGAACTCCAGAAACAGAAGTTGCCTATATGAGTTGTCGTACACGGGTGATGGGAAATACCTATGATCCAAGTCGTGAAATATCTCCAGGTAGGGGAAACTTAAGTTTTACTTCTATTAATTTACCTCGTTTAGCAATGAAGTCAAAAGGGGATATTGATGAATTTTTTGATAAACTTGATCAAATGATTGATTTATGTATAGAACAGCTTTTAGAACGTTTTGAAATTCAATGTAGACGTCATGTGATGAATTATCCCTTTTTAATGGACCAAGGTGTATGGATTGATTCTGAGAAATTAAAACCAACAGATGAAGTGAGAGAAGTTTTAAAACATGGAACTTTAACAGTAGGATTTATTGGGCTTGCAGAAACATTAAAATCACTGATTGGTTATCATCATGGAGAAAGTGAAAAAGCCCAAATCTTAGGTTTACAAATTGTTGCTCATATGCGTAGAAGAATGGATGATGCTTCTAAAAAACATCAATTAAACTTCTCCTTAATAGCAACACCAGCTGAAGGGTTATCAGGTCGTTTTATAGAGTTAGATAAAAAGCAATATGGTGTTCTTGAAGGGATTACAGATAGAGATTATTATACAAATAGCTTTCATATTCCTGTTTATTATCCAATTAGTGCTTATGATAAAATTCGATTAGAAGGACCATACCATGCATTAACAAATGGTGGACATATTAGTTATATTGAAATGGATGGAGATCCAACTAAAAATTTACCTGCTTTTGAAAAAATTGTTCGTGCAATGCATGATGCCAATATGGGTTATGGTGCTATTAATCACCCAGTCGATCGTGATCCTGTGTGTGGATACAATGGTATTATTGATGATGTATGTCCAAAATGTGGAAGAACAGAACAAGAACATCAAGAATTTGAAAGAATTAGACGTATTACTGGATATTTGGTAGGAAAACTCAATCGTTTTAATGATGCAAAACGTGCAGAAGCAGCTGATCGTGTAAAACATGGTATGGAAAATGCTGATTAGATTATATGGTGTTGTGAATGATTCCATTGTAGATGGAGTTGGACTAAGTTTTGTGATATTTACGCAAGGTTGTCTACATCATTGTATAGGTTGTCATAATCCTAAGAGTCATGATATAAACGGTGGCTATGAAGAAGATATAACACATTTACTTGAAATGATTGACCAAAATCCTTTGTTAGATGGTGTGACTTTGTCTGGAGGAGAACTGTTTTTACAACCAGAACCTTTGATTGAATTTGTCAAAGAAGTCAAAAAGCGTCATTTACATGTG
>CALDMQ010000184.1 GCA_937917505.1 uncultured Erysipelotrichaceae bacterium
CAAGATATACTTTTACTACTTTATTTACACCTGGTTGTAATTCATCGCCATTTTTTCTTTCAAACACTTTAATATCATGAACAATTCCAGCGCCACCATGTGGTACTCTTAATGAATTATCTTTAACTTCACGTGACTTTTCACCAAAAATTGCTAATAATAATTTTTCTTCTGCTGAAAGTTCTGCTTGACCCTTTGGAGTAACTTTACCAACCAAAATATCTCCTTCTTTTACTTCAGCACCTATCATGATAATACCATCACTATTTAGATTTTTACGAGCATCATCACCAACATTAGGAATATCACGAGTAATTTCTTCAGGTCCAAGTTTTGTGTCTCGACATTCAATTGCATATTCATCAATATGAATTGAAGTATACACATCTTCTTTAACTAATCTTTCAGACATAATTACAGCATCTTCGTAATTATATCCATTCCATTCCATGAAACCAACTAAAACATTTTGCCCTAATGCTAATTCACCCTGTTCCATTGCTGGACCATCAGCGATGACCTATCCTTTTAATACAGACTCTCCATTTTTAACAATTGGTTTTTGATTAATACATGTACCTGCATTTGAAATTTTAAACTTTGATAAGCGATAACGATGTTCAACACCCTCATCATCTTCAATAATAATCTTTTTAGCGTCAACATATTTTACAACACCATCTTCTCTTGCAACAACAGCTGCCCCAGAATCGCGTGCTGCTTGATGTTCCATCCCTGTTCCAACAAATGGAGTATGTGGATTTAACAATGGTACTGCTTGACGTTGCATGTTTGCCCCCATCAATGCACGAGTAGCATCATCATTTTCAAGGAACGGAATACATGAAGTGGCAACAGAAACAATTTGCTTTGGTGAAATATCAATAAAATCAATTTCTTCACGTTTTGCCATAATATTTTCACCCAAATGACGGGCAATAACTTGTTCATCCAAAATAGTTCCATTTTCATCAGTTTTTACATTTGATTGCGCAATAATATAATTCTTTTCTTCATCGGCTGTTAAATAGCGAACATCATTTTCATCAATTATACAATTATTTACTTTACGATATGGTGTTTCAATAAAACCATATTCATTAATTTTAGCATATGAAGCCAATGTTGTGATCAAACCAATGTTTGGTCCTTCAGGTGTTTCAATTGGACAAATTCTACCGTAGTGAGAAGCATGAACGTCACGAACCTCATAGCCAGCACGATCACGACTTAATCCTCCAGGTCCCAATGCAGACAAACGACGCTTGTTAGTCAACTCTGCAAGAGGGTTAATCTGATCCATAAACTGTGACAATTGAGATGATGAGAAGAATTCTTTAATAGCAGCTGTTAATGGTCGAATATTAGTTAATGATTGTGGAGTTATTGAATCTACTTCCGATAAAGACATTCTTTCCTTAACGACTCTTTCCATTCTTGATAAACCAATTCTAAATTGATTTTGAATTAGTTCCCCAACAGAACGTACACGCCTATTTCCTAAATGATCAATGTCATCCAATAGACCAATACGTGACATAAAATTAACACTATCTTCTGCTGTTAAATCTAACGAATTATAAATATCAACTAGATTAAACATATAAGAATATGCTGCAATCATGTCAGAAATAGTCACAAACTTACTATCTAATGATAAATCTGTTCCAATTACACGCATTTTTTTACTTTTTGAATCATCGACATACACATCTAAAATTTGAATAACACCATTT
>CALDMQ010000185.1 GCA_937917505.1 uncultured Erysipelotrichaceae bacterium
TAGTACCACTTAATTGACTTAAATACTTTAAAGTGATATTCATTAAATCAAAGAAAATAATGACAAACACAATGAGTGAAATCATAAATGCAATAAAATATTTAATCTCAATAGAAAGATGAACAATATCAAAACTTTCTAAAATAATAATCATTGCACTATAGATTAAAAAAGTCACAACATAAGAAACAATTAAATTAATTAACAAACGCCAACGAAAACTACTAATAAAAAGTCTTCTTAATTTATTCATCATAAATCAAATTTATAACCAACCCCCCAAACAGTCTTAATATGACGTGGAGTTCTTGGTTGCCTTTCTACTTTTTCTCTTAATTTACGAATATGGACCATAATCGTATTATTAGAATTTGTTAAGTTTGTTGGTTTTGTATGCCAAATACTTTCAAAAATATCTTCAATAGAAAATACAGTTCCAGGTTGACTCGCCAGCAAAACAAGAATTTCATATTCAATACGTGTCAAAGGTATATATTGATTATCTAAAGTAACAGATTTCTTTTTTGTATCAATAACTAAATCAGTTGCTTGAATAATATGAGATTCATCAATAATCGGCTTATTAAAAACTTGTGCACGACGAAGTTGAGATTTTACTCTTGCGACTAATTCCATTGCATTAAATGGTTTACTAACATAATCATCAGCTCCAGTTAAAAGCCCTTCAATCTTATCTTGATCTGCTGTTTTAGCAGATACAATAATCACAGGAATATTAAACTTTTCACGTATCATCTTAAGTGCTTGGATACCATTAATTTCAGGCATCATTACATCAAGAATAACCAAATCAATATGATGCTGATAAATATCATCAATCAAAGTTAAAGCATTATACTTTTTAACAACATCATAACCTTCTTGTGTTAAATAAATTTCAATTAAATCAGTAATTTCTTTTTCATCATCAACAACGAGTATATGAGGTCTATCCATTGTTACTCCTCCTTCTTTCTTTATTATATAGATTTTTAAAAATTATCAAAGAATTATTTGAGAAAAGATGAAGAAAGTTATTTTCATGTTTTGTTATAATTGTTGATTTGTTTAAAAGATAAGATAAGATAATAATAAAGGAGAGTATGAATATGAGTAGAAAAGTTATTATAATGGATGTTGATGGAACTTTAACAAATAGTAAAAAAGTTGTGACTCCTCAAACAAAAGAAGCGTTATTAAAAGCAGAGGAAGCTGGAGCTATTTTGATTTTAGCATCTGGTAGACCAACTTCAGGATTAATAGATCTAGCAAAAGAATTAGAAATGGATAAACATCATGGTTTATTAGTTGCTTATAATGGATCGACTGTTGTTGATTGTGAAACAATGGAAGTGTTGTTTAATCAAGCTTTGTCTGTAGAAGAAGGGAAAGCTGTCTTAGAACATATGAAGAAATTTGATCGTGTAAGACCTATGATTGATAAAGGGGAATATATGTATGTGAATAATGTTTATGATAATTGGATTACTTGGAAAGGGAAACCTTTCGATGTTATTCAATATGAATCAAGAGGTGGAAAGTTTAAACTATGTGAAGTTGATGATTTAGCAGCATTTGTAGATTTTCCATTAAATAAGATTCTTACAACGAGTGATCCTGAATATTTACAAGAGCATTATCAAGAAATGATGGAACCGTTTAAAGATAGTTTAAGTTGCATGTTCACAGGAGATTTTTATTTTGAATTTACTGCACAAGGGATTGATAAAGCTAAAGCTTTGGATACAGTTTTAATTCCAATGGGATATAAGAGAGAAGATATGATTGCTTTTGGTGATGGGCATAATGATGCCTCAATGGTAGCGTATGCAGGTATAGGAATTGCTATGGAAAATGCTGTACAAGATTTAAAAGATATTGCAGATGAAATGACTTTATCAAATGATGAAGATGGTATTGCGGTAGCATTATATAAACATATGCCAGAAATTCGAGAATAGGAGGAAATGTATGAAATTAGGTATCGTTGGTAGTGGAATGATTGTAAGAGATTTATTATCTTTTATTCATGAAATTAAAGATATAGAACTCATTCATATTTCAGGAACACAAAGAAGTGAAGAACAGTTAAAGGATATTTGTGAAAAACATCATTTTAAACGTTATTCTACAAATTATGATGATTTATTAAACGATGAAGAAGTAGATACAATTTACGTTGCTTTACCAAATCATT
>CALDMQ010000186.1 GCA_937917505.1 uncultured Erysipelotrichaceae bacterium
GGCTCACTTAACAGGAATGTATCTAGTGGCTGTTATTCAATTTTCAAAGGACTCTTCTTAAGGTATCTTTTCGACCCTTACACTATATAGTCCATTTGAATCACTGATTTTTGATTTCATTTTTAAGTTTTTTTAAATTATTTTTTAAACAATGTATACGTTGATAGATAGTAGCAGCGTTGATATCTAATATCTCAAATATTTCCTTTGTAGAATAACCAAGTATTTTTAATAATATAATTGTAAGTGTTATTTGATCTGTTTGAGACAAGTAGTGAAATAAGGCTTCATTTTCTATTTCATCTAATAAATCATCAACAATTATAATTTCTTTTTATATAAAAATTAAACTTATTACTTTCTATTTTATACACTAAATGATTTTTATATTAAAATGACAATACCAAAAGCCATATTGGCACAAAAGTACTGTATATTTGTTTTTCATTTTCTTTATTTTCCCTTAATAGATAAACGTAAGTGATGTTTTTCATTATTCGATAATAAGAATTCATCATGTGTTCTTGCTCCCCAAGTATCATCACCAGCAATACCCATTTGTTTTTCATAAACACAAACAACTGTTTGATAAGGTACTGGTAATTCATCTTGATGTTTAGCATTTTCTAATTCAAAAGGAGTATATGGTACTCTAAATCTTCTCCTTTAATTGTTAAATCGTTTTTACCATTACTTATGATAATATGATTGACTTTTGTTCTGTTTCCACATTCTTGAGGATATAAATAAGGTGTTACATTTTCTAAAACATCATATTCATATTCTCCTAGTAATGCTCCTTTATTTCTATCAATATAATTTTCTTCTGGTCCAAAACCTAAATACTTCACATGATCATATTCTCTATAGAGATTAAACATCATACCAAATGCTGGCATTTCAATATATTTGCTTGATGGCATATAAGACATATCAATGACAACTTCACCATCACCAAAAACTGTATAGATAACATGGACATTTTCTTCTCCTAGATTAGGTAATTGATAATCAAAATGAACTTCACATGATTCTTCATTTCTCACAATTTTAACAAATTTTACTATTGCAAACATACTTGCTGATAGCCATGGCGCATATCTATAACCATATTTATTTTCTACATCATTATTTGTAGAAGCTCTAAAGAATTGAGGTCTAGGCATAACTCTGATCATTTCTTCATCATCATATTTCATAGAAGTTAATCCTTTATTTTTAGCGAATTTAATCGCAAATCCATTTCCTACTACACCAATATTGAGATAATCTTCAATAACAGATACTTTTGTATGTGCATGTGTCATTTGTTGATGATATGGATATAAATATTGATCATGAGCTATTTCATGATTCTTTTCATCATAGACTCTTACTACAACGTGACATCTATGATGATTGTCTATATTATTAAATGGATTATCAATCACAGTTGTTTCATCAGGTTTTAATTCAATTACTTTATGTACATGTTCCTTTAATTTTCCATCACAATATAATTCGATACTAAAATTAAATTTATTTAAGTTTGTAAATAGATAACGATTAGTAATGATGATGATTCTCTCATTAATATCAAAATCAATATACTGATAGCAATATTTAATTTCCTGCATCTTAGGCGTTATTGTTCTATCTGCGAATACAATTCCATTTCCACAGAAATCATAATCTGATGGCCTTTCTTTGAAATCTCCGCCATATCGTAAAATACCAGCATCATCATATAAAGCTTGGTCTACAAAATCCCATATAAACCCGCCTTGATATAATGGTAGTTTCTTTTCTAATTCTATATATTTATATAATGCTCCATTACTATTCCCCATTGAGTGAGCGTATTCACAAAGAATAAACGGTTTTTCAGGATGTTTTGCAATAAACTCTTCACAATCTATCGCAAATGTATACATTTGACTTTCAATATCACTTGTATTTGGATATCTTCTATCATGTGATAATCCTTCATAGTGAATAACTCTTGTATTATCTTTTGCTCTTAAGAAATCTGCTTCTTTTTGAAGAACTGATCCACCACGAGATTCATTTCCTAATGACCATATAATAATTGAAGGATGGTTTTTATCTCTTTCATACATTGAATTTGCGCGATCCAAAACATTATCTAACCATTTTTCTTCTTTATTATCTGGTAAGAATAGACTTGGATCAAAACTATCACTCCATGTTCCATGTGTTTCTAAGTTAGTTTCATCAATACAATATAATCCTAGTTCATCACACAAATCATAAACAAATGTATTATTTGGATAATGTGATGTTCTTAAAGCGTTGATATTATTTTCTTTCATGATTTGAAGATCTCTTTTTGTTTCTTCATATGAAATGACACGTCCTGTTTTAGGTGAAAATTCATGTCTATTAACTCCATGGAACACAATACGTTTTCCATTAATACACATAATACCATTAATAATTCTAAATTCTCTTATACCAATAGCTTGTTTACATATTTCGCTCAATTGCCCATTTGATAAAACTTCAACTACTAATTGATATAAATATGGTGATTCAGCACTCCATAATTTTGGCTCATTAACATCAAATGAGACATGTACTTCTTTTTCACCTTTTAAAGAAATTTGTTTAACAATTTCTAACCCATTGTACAAAATCACCTTGATTTCACTATTATTGAGATTCCCTGCTAATGAAAAATCAAGATTTACAGTTGCCATTGCATAATTCTCTTTTAATAAAGTCACTACCTTCAAATCTTCTATGCTTGTTTGAGGTACAAATAAAAGTTCAACATCTCTGAATATACCTGAAAATCTCCAAAAATCTTGATCTTCTAACCAGCTACCACTACAAAATCTATACACTTGTACAGCAATCTTATTCATACCCTCAACAACAAATTCGCTAATATCAAATGTAGAAGGTGTAAAACTATCTTCACTATAACCCACAAAATGTCCATTAATCCATAATGCAAACGCTGATTCAACACCATTAAATCTTATATGAACTCTTTCGTTTAACTGTTCATTATTTAATGATACATATCGTACATAGCTACCTACCGGATTATAGTGTGGAATCTCCCCAGGAACAATTTGCTCACTTGCAGACCATGGATATGTTTGATTCACATACATTGGTTTTCCATATCCTTGTAACTGCAAATGTCCTGGAACTTGAATATTTTTCCAATTCGAACAGTCATAGTCTTTTTCAAAGAATTTTTCATTTGATTCCTCTAAGCTTTTTGCATATTCAAACTTCCATTGTCCATTCAACAATCCATTTCTTCTTTGTTTCTGTATACTTTTAAAGAAGCTTTAGGATCTAATCTACCGATTTGAAATACCTTTGGATCTTTAACCCATTCTTTGTTCATATTCATCTTTATATCCTCCATAATTTCCATATTTATTTTATAAAAAATATTATTATTTTCGAATGGAATAAAGTATAATAATAGGTAATAAAGTATCAATTTATACTTTTGGAGGATATTATGAATGAGTTACAAGTCATGTTAAAAGATTTATATCTTGTATTTGGATTGAATTTATCTATTTTTGATTTAGATGGTAACTTAGTGACATCTTACCCAGAAAAAAATTCTCCTTTTTGTGAACTGGTAAAATCAAAATCAGAAGTATTAAAATTATGTCATGCTTGTGATAAAAAAGCATTTGAACGTGTAAAAAATACAGGGGAGATTTTTATTTATAGATGCCATTTTGGACTGTATGAAGCTTGTGTGCCCTTATATACATATGGCGTTTTATCTGGATTTTTTATGATGGGACAAACATTGACTGATAATGAATATGATAAAAATTTTATCAAAAGAAAAGCTCTCGAATATTTATCTGATTCTCATGTTATCAATGAAGCGATAGCACATATATCTTTTCATTCTCAAGAACAAATTATAGCTTTTGCAGGTGTTGTCAATATTGTTGCTGAATATATTACTTTGACTAATCGTCTTGAGTCAAAATCAAAAAACTTAGCTGAAGAAGTGCATAAATATCTTGTTGGCCATTATAATCAAAAAATAACAATTGATTGGTTATGCGATTATGTTTCTAGATCAACTTTAATAAATACTTTTAAATCTCAATACGATATGACAATTCATCAATTTCTTTTAGATTATAGATTAGAAAAAAGCATTGAAATGTTGAAAGACAATAATAAAACTATTCAGGATATTGCGGTTGAATGTGGCTTTAATGATGCCAATTATTTTTCTAAAGCCTTTAAAAAAAGATACCTAATGAGTCCAACAAGTCTCAAAGAGAAAAACACTATCAAGTAAAAGGTTAAATAGTTGATATATCCAAGAACATATCAACTGTTTTATTTACATATTTATTATATATTTTAAACAAATGGCATTAACAGTTTTTCTTTAATGGGCACTACCCAACGGCAGGAGTTACAGCAGTTGTTGGTACAGCTAAAATTGGTGTGCATGGATTTTTTGTGTCAGCAACACCTTCTAAACTTCTTACATCAGCGAATTCAGGGTTTCTATCAATAATACCGATTGCTTTTGCAGTATCCATTGAAGAACCACCACCAATTGCTATCATGTAATCCGCTTTTGCAGTTTGTAAAGCTTTCACACCATTTTGAACATTTTCAATTGTTGGATTGGTTTTAATATCACTATAAATTTCATATGCTAACCCTGCTTCATCTAATAAATCTGTAACTCTTTTTGTCACTCCAAACTTAATTAAATCTGGATCAGAACAAACCAAAGCTTTTTGAAAACCTCTTGCTTTTACTTCATTAGGGATTTCATTGATTGCTCCTTTTCCATGATAACTTGTTTCATTTAATACAAATCTGTTTGCCATATTTTATATCTCCTTTTTTGTTCTTAATTCTATTTTAACGCCTTTGTGAAAATAAAAACAAGTGGCAAAAAGGTTTATTTGTCACTTTACAAATCAGATAATAATACTTTAAGTTTTGGTGGCAATGCATCAATTAATAAATCTGCAATCTGTTCTGGTGATTCTTGCATACCGCTCACTGCCCAATTCACTGTCATTGCAATAGAACCATGACAATACATTTCTAATAAAAAAAGTATATCATAAGGAATATCACCTATTTTCTTTCGGATAATGTGCTTATAAAACTCTAAAATACATTGATAATCATAGTTTTCTACATTATTATAATCTTTTGATTGAAAAGCTTGTGAAAAGAAAAGTTTATCATTCAGTATAAAAGTAAATTTCTTAATTAAACCTTCTCTCAAAGTTGAAGAATTTCCTATTTGGCGAAAAGATTTATCTGCTAATTTTTCAAAATACCAATTTACCAAATCATATTTATCTTGAAAATGACGATAAAACGTTTGTCTTGTCATACCACTATGTTTCACAATATCAGTTACTGTTAATTTATCTAATGGCTGGTGTACTAATAAATCTTTTAAACTTTGGGCAAAAATATAACGTGTTTGATCATGCTCGTTCATACCATCACCTCTATATTCATTATAAGAAAAATACTATCTCTAAACAAG
>CALDMQ010000187.1 GCA_937917505.1 uncultured Erysipelotrichaceae bacterium
AAATGGAAGAAGCAACCCAAGGGGTCAATTTTTGAATGGGAGAACGCTTGTGGTCCGGATGAGAACGGATATACAACAAATGTTGAAATTGCAGAGAATAAAAACGGTAAAAAAATAGGAATCTATATGTGTGCCATCTGCTATGAATACTATGGATCTCCCTCTAGTGACGAATGGGAATCTAGATTTTGGGATCACATAGAAAAACCGGGACCTTGTTGTGGTGCCGGATACTCCTCATATCCTGTTTACGCTGTTTATGAGGTATTCCATTGTGATGAATGTGATTCATGGAAAAGAGGCAAAGTTTTCCTTTATGGATATTACGATTATTCTAACAATGGTGCTAAATGGATTTACCTTAAATCATGGCAAATTAAGGAATTAAATCTTAAAATGTAATGAGCTTATACTGATTTCATAATAACAAGAATAAGAAAGGGAATCTTATTTTGTTATTGTGATGTGTTTCTGTAACTCTAATATATTTTCTTAATAATGGTAAATGAATTGATTTTATTTGGTTATATCTTTACTGTTTTAAATCAAGATATAAAGACACCATGAGTACAATCAAGCAATTATGTCGTAAGTTTTAAGTTAAATCAGATATTGAGAAATTGTAGTTGTATTTATTACTACATTGCTTTGCAATGTAGTATTTTTAATGGTAGTGACAGTTATTTTTTCTACGCCTTATTTTAGGTTATACAAGTTTTGGAATGGTAAATATATGTACGCTTAATTAATACAAAAAGCATAATCAATTTGTTGTTCCTATTTATATAATGTTTAAACCAATTGATAAGAATGAGAACTAAAGTTTGGATAAGAAAAATCTAAACTTTTTTTTATTTTTAAGAAAGTTTGTTTTGCTTGAAATGTCGAATAAATAGGAGTACACTATGATAGAATAAAAAGTAGTGAGGAGGGAGACTGTTGGACAAGATTATTCAAGATATTGTAGCAATTGATTTAGAGTGTTCAAAGAGGGTTGAAAATGCGAAAACAAAGAAGCAAGATGTTCAATCTCATATGAGTGCTAAGAAAAAAGAAATCTACGATTCTTTTGTGAAAGAATATCAAGTCAAGATTGCTGAACACAAAGAACAACTTGAAGCTGAAATTCAAGCCACAAAAGAAAAGAATGATCAAGAGTACGAAGAATCATTAAATGCACTTTCAAATCTCTATGACAACAAGAAGGATGAGTGGGTTCAAGCCATCGTCACACATTGTAAAGAAATTTAGGGAGAGGTGAGTATATGAGTTCTTTTTCATCAAATGCTATTCTAGCAAAAGCACGTTCCATGTATTCACAGCGTTTAACTGAGTCGAATTATGAAGAACTATTAAAAAGACGTGATGTTAATGATTTAGCAAACTATCTAAGAAATGATACTGTGTATAATGAAATTTTAAGTACATTTAAAGAAGGAACAATCCATCGTGGGCAACTTGAAGCTTTATTAAACAAAGAAATCTTTCTAAGATTAAATCGATTAGCACGTTATGCACCTAAAAAAGAAATGGAATTTTATAAATTAAGTATTACTGAAATAGAAATCCAATTACTTTTACAAAAAATAAGAATTGTAACTTCTAAGATTTATACAGGATATGAAATTGAAATTCCTGATTATTTGGGGAAATATGCAAACTTTAACATTTATGGTTTATTAGGTGTTGAAGATTATGATGGTTTATTGAAATGTTTAAAAGGATCTAAGTATTATAATGCTTTATTAAAATATCGTCCATCTGATAATGAAGAACATTTTGATACCAATCTTTTAGAACTTGAGTTAAAACATATTTATTATTATGAATATATTGGAACTGTTAAAAAGTTGTATAAAGGTAAAAAACAAAAAGATCTCTTAACGATGCTTAATACTTCTATAGAACTTCAAAACATTACAAAGATCTATCGTTTAAAGAAATATTTTAATGCGACTCCAGATCAAATTAGAGAAGTATTGTTTATGGAAAGTTCACGTATTCCACGTTCACAAATGGAAGAATTAATTGCAGCGAAAGATGCATCTGAATTTTTAAGAATGTTAGCAAGTTCACCATATAAACTCTATGTTGATGATCATGAATTTGTTTACATTGAATACTATACAGAAAAAATCAAATATCATTTAGCAAGACGTTATATGCGTTTTTCAACAGATAGTGCTTTGGTCTATATGACTTATAAGATTGTTTATCAAATTGAAATCGATAACTTAAAACATATCATTGAAGGTATTCGCTATGGGGAATCACCTCATCAAATTGCTAAAATGTTGATTTATTAAGTATGAAAGTGAAAATAGGGAAAGGAGAAATATATGGCTATTGCGAAACTAAAGCTTTTGAATATTGAGTTTCCACAAGAAAAAAACGATGATGTTTTAATGAAGTTAATCAAACTTGATAACTTTCATCCTGAACTAGCATCGAAATTTGTAGATTCAGTTCATGGGCTTACTGTATTAAATCGTGAAAATCTCTATGCTGATTTAATTGCCAAAATGGAAGAAGCCAATGAGAAATATAATATTGGTTTACAAGAGAAAGAAATCACAGATACAAAAATAAATATTATCCAAGCAGATACATTCTTCTGTAATCTTCTTGAAAAAGCAGCACGTTATGAAGTTGCAAAAAAAGATTTACAAACAATGATTGATGAAGATGCTGCTGGAATCAAGCAGTTACAACATATTATTGAATCTGATAGTGACGTTAATTTAAACTTTGATGATTTATTTGCTTGTCAATATTTAAAAATTAGATTTGGTCGTTTACCAGTCGCTCATCTTGATAGACTTCAATATTATGGAAATCAAGAATTTTTACTAAGAACATTCTTTAAAGGAGAAAGAAACTGTTATTGTATGTATATGACAACAAATGAGCTTGCTCCTAAAATTGACAATATCTTCTCATCACTTTATTTTGAACGTATTCGTATTCCTGAGTTTGTTCATGGAACACCAAAAGACGCATTAGAAGTTTTAAAAGAAGAAGATGAAGCAGGAAAGAAATATCTTGGGGAAGTAGAAGGTAAAATTCATAAGTTATTCCAAGATAACATTGATGAATTAAATAAGATTTATTCAATTGCAAAACGTTTAAATCAAACATATGAAGCACAAAAATATGTTGTTGTTTTTGGACAAAATTCATCAGTTTTTGGATTTGCTGAAGAAGAAGATGCTAAAAAGATTAAAGCAGACTTTGAAACAATTGATGGTGTATCAGTGAAAATCCAACCTGCAACAGGAGATTCACGTTTAACACCACCTACAAAATTAAAAGGAAATTGGTTTACAAAACCATTTAGAATGTTTGTTGAAATGTATGGTGTACCTTCATATACAGACTTCGATCCAACAAACTTTGTAGCAATTAGTTATACACTATTATTTGGTATCATGTTTGGAGATGTTGGACAAGGTCTTGTACTATCATTAGTTGGATACATAGCTTATAAATTAAAAGGAATGCAACTTGGAGCAATTGGTATTCGTTTAGGGTTCTCAAGTGCTATCTTTGGTCTTGTTTATGGTTCTGTCTTTGGTTATGAAGAATTATATCATGCACCATTCCATGTTATGAGTCCAGATAATACAATGCCATTACTTGGAATTGCAATTGGACTTGGGGTTGCTTTGATTATTATTGCTATTTTATTTAATATTTTTGGAAATATGAAAAAGAAAAATTATGGAGAAATGTTATTCTCTCATAATGGTATTGCCGGTCTTATCTTCTATATATCTGTATTACTTATGGTAGGAGATATGATTTTAGGATTAGGATTACCAGTAGGTGGAACTTTCTATATTATTGGATTAATCGTGATTCCAATATTAGCAGTTTTCTTAAAAGAACCATTAATACATAAAATGGAAGGGAAACCAATGTTCCCTCATGGATTTGGTGGATTCTTTACAGAAGGATTCTTTGAATTATTTGAAATTGTTTTATCATTTGTTGCGAATACAATGTCATTCTTACGTGTGGGTGGTTTCGTATTATCCCATGCAGGTATGATGTTAGTTGTTTTTACATTAGCTGAAATGGTTGGTGGTATTGGATACTGGGTAGTCTTAGTATTTGGTAACATCTTTGTTATGTGTTTAGAGGGAATGATTGTTGGTATTCAAGTTTTACGTCTTGAATTCTACGAAATGTTCTCACGTTATTATGAAGGAAAAGGGAAACCTTTCACAACAATTAGTCAAAAATAAAAAAAGTATGATTTGGAGGAAAAAATTATTATGTCTATTTTAATGTTTATTTTACCATTAGTTGCTGTTGTTTTATTATCATTACCATTAGTAAAAATGTTTACATCTAAAGTAAACAAATCAAGTGCAAAATGGCGTTTATTAACTCATGTTGGTGGGTTCTTTGGTGCTGTAATCATGGTTTTATGTTTTGCAATGAGTAATGCTTCTGCAGCTGAAACTGTTTCAGCTATGACAGGAACAATCGCTCAAGGTTTAGGATTTATTGCAGCTGCATTATCTACAGGATGTTCTGCATTAGGTGCAGGTATTGCCGTTGCTGCTGCTGCTCCTGCAGCAATCGGAGCTTTCTCTGAAAATGAAAATAACTTTACGGGTTATTAATCTCTATCTTAATTATCAACTCTTTAGGATAATAGGTGATAAAAATGAAGTTTTTCTTAATCAGTGATAATATTGACACATTAATGGGATTAAGACTTGTAGGTATTGAAGGTGTGGTTGTTCATACGCGTAATGATTTTCTTGTGACTTTACAAGAAAAGATGAAGGATGAAACAATTGGCATTATTCTTGTGACTACAAAACTTGTTGATATGTGTCCAGATATTATATCTGAGATTAAACTTAAACAACAAAAACCTTTGATTACCGAAATACCTGATCGTCATGGTCAATCTAAGATTGGTGAAACTATTGATGGTTATGTATCTGAGGCAATTGGAGTGAAATTATAGGAGAAATCGTTATGCAAAATATGGAACAAGTGTTTCTCTATATGAAAGATGAAATTGTAAAGCAAGCTAACGCTCAAGAAAAACAAATTCTTGATGAAGTAGATAGACTTGAAAAAGAAGCTTATGAATCAATGAAAGAAGAAGCTCAAAAAGATGCTGAATTACAATTGAAACAAATTGTTTCTGAAATGACTTCTAATGCTTCTAGTGAAATTTCTGAAAGTCATATTGAAAGAACAAAGAAATTAATTGAAAAACGTGATGGTTATGTCAAAGATATTTTTGATCAAGCAATCAGTCAATTAAATGATTTTGCATCTTCTAATCAATATAAAGATTTTATGATTGAAAAAATGAAGAAGGTTGCAAAGGATTATCAATTACCTCATTCAGTCTTACATTTAAGAAAGGCTGATGAAGTGTTAAAAGATGATTTAATAAAAGTTTATGGGCAAGATATTGATGTTGTGATTGATGATAAGATTTCGATTGGTGGATTTATTATGGAAAATCAAGAATCATCAATGATTATTGATGAAACATTAGATTTTGCTTTAGAAAATCAAAAAGAATGGTTTAATAAAAATTCAGGATTGATTATTAAATAAGAGAGAAGGGGGAACGATTGTGAGTGAAAATTTAATCTATTCAATCAATGGTCCCGTTGTTACAGTAAAAGATACAAAAGCCTTTTCGATGCTTGAAATGGTTTATGTTGGACATATGAAACTTATTGGTGAAGTTATTTCTATCAAAAAAGAATTTACAACAATCCAAGTTTATGAAACAACAACAGGATTAAGACCAGGAGAACCTGTTTATCCAACAGGACAACCTATCTCTGTAACTTTAGGGCCTGGTATTTTAAGAAATATCTTTGATGGGATTGAAAGACCTCTAGAAGAAATTGCAAAGGAATCTGGTTCTTTTATTCCAACTGGTAGTGCTGTTGAACCTTTAGATACAAAGAAACTATGGGATGTCACAATGACTGTAAAAGTTGGAGATTACTTAAAAGGTGGGGACGTTTATGCAACAGTTCCTGAAACAGATTTAATTACTCATAAATGTATGGTTTCACCATATATCAGTGGGGAAGTTGTTGAAGTGAAAGAAAATGGACAATATACAGTAAATGATGTTGTGATGAAATTAAAAGATGACAATGGAAATATTGTAGAATGTACATTAACTCAAAAATGGCCTATTAAAAATGCTAGACCAGTTCAAAAACGTTTGCCTATTTCTATGCCATTAGTCACAGGACAACGTGTTATTGATACATTATTCCCGATTGCTAAGGGTGGAACTGCAGCAATTCCAGGAGGATTCGGTACTGGAAAAACAATGACACAACATCAGCTTGCTAAATGGTGTGATGCTGATATTATCGTGTATGTTGGTTGTGGAGAACGTGGTAACGAAATGACTCAAGTTCTTGAAGAATTTAGAGAGTTAATTGACCCTAAGTCAAATAAACCTTTAACTGATAGAACTGTGTTAATTGCTAACACATCAAACATGCCAGTATAAATAGAAGCTTCACGAGCTG
>CALDMQ010000188.1 GCA_937917505.1 uncultured Erysipelotrichaceae bacterium
ATGCAATACATCAAGCAAAGGTTGAGCTACCATCCCCTCTTGAATTGTAGTAATTCCATAACTAGCATAAATATGTTGAGCTTCTTGAAATAATTCCATCATTCTTTCCACACTTACCATAGGTGCTTGATTTTGAAATTGTATAAATGCTTTTTCTTCCATATATCCATTTGGTTCTAACGAACCCTTCTCACGACCATATTTTCCTCCAATAGGATTAAGGGTTGAACTTGAAATATGTTGACTCTTTAAGGCTAAAGAATTTACAACACCCATATGAGAAGAAGCATGAACAATCACAATAGGATGAACTAAAGATATTTCATCTAATAAACTCTTATCGGGATGTCTTCTTTCTACTAAGTCATTATGATCATAATGACTACCATAAACCCACTCACCTTCTTGAATATGATGTTCTTTGATAAAGGCAATCATCATATTTTTAATATCTTCAAAACAGTGTGCTTGTGATAAATCACATTGTGATAATGAATTGGCTACTCCAGTAAAGTGACTATGGGCATCAATAAACCCTGGCAATAATACGTTTCCCTTTAAATCAATACATTCATCACCCTCATCTAACAACATCCTTAACTGATTTTCTTTTCCTACTCCAATAATAGTATCATTTTCAATACAAAGAGCTTCTACATATAATTCATCACTCATCGTGATAATAGTCCCATTATAAAATAAACGACGCATTCTATCATCCTTTCTATTTCATTTTATCCACTTTAATCAAAATAATGTCCAACAAGTCTCAATAGTTCATTTAGCAAACAAAGAATTCGCTAACAAAACCATATCCTTATCAACTTTCTATCATCATTAACATCAAAACTTTTATGACAATAACCAGTACTTATAGTCGTCTCTTTATTCTAGCATACCTATCTTTTCAATAATTGTCCAATTCTTCTTAAACACTACAGAAAATAAATATGATTCTTTACCAAAGATAACAAGACATATAAAAACTATGGTAACATTTCACCATAGTTATATCCTATTGTTTATAGAGTCCCTTCTTTTATATAAGAGTTTGTATAAAATGAATAAACAAGTTGTATGCACATAACACACCAAATCACAGGTTCACAAAAGATAACTGCCATATATTGAAATTGTGGTATAAAAACAAATACAAATATAATCTTCCCAATAAGTTCAATAACACTTGATACTAAAGGCAAAAGTTTTTTTCCGATCCCTTGTAAAGCATATCTTGTTTGCATTAAAATACCTAATATAGCATAAAATGGTCCTACAACTAACAAATACAAAGTTCCATTTTCCAACACAACACTTTCAGAAGAACCAAAAATCACTTCTACTAACGAAGAACCAAAAAGCAAAATAATTACAGTCACAATCATTGCACAAGCAAAATCATAAATATATGCATAACGCATTGCTTTTCGAATACGTTTTCTTTGATTTGCTCCTTTATTTTGAGATACAAAAGTTGAAATAGCCAAAGCCATCGCAGTAAAAGGCATATTAAAGAACATATATAATTTTCTTGCTGCTGTATGCCCAGCGATAATCAAATATCCCAAATTATTAATACCATATTGCAAAATAACTGATCCAGCTGATACAATACAACTCATAAACCCCATAGAAAGTCCTTGTCCTAATAAATCTTTATATAAAGATTTATCTATTTGAAAATGAGAAAAATCTGGCAATAAAATTTTATTCTTTTTAAAAATATAAATAATACATAAAACAACTGATATGCCTTGAGATAATACTGTTGCTACTGCAGCTCCCATAACTCCCATATCAAACTGAGTAATAAAAACAATATCCAAAACAATATTACATACAGAAGAAATCATTAAAAAAACAAGTGGCATGACACTATTACCAATAGCTCGCATTAATCCAGCACATAAATTATATGCAAACATCACAATAATAAATAATACAATTACAAAAATATAACGATAAGACTCTTGTATAATTTCTACTGGTGTATTTAAAACTTCTAACAAAGGTTTTAAAAATGCTAAACCAACACCAGTTAAAATAACAGAGATAACAATTCCAATGACAATTGAACTAGCAACCGATTTCTTCAATAAATGATAATCATGTGAACCATAACTCCTTGCCGATACAATTGCCAAACCATTTCCAATACCTAGTGCAAAGCCAACTAATAAATCATAAACAGGAGTAGAAGACCCTATCGCTGCTAAAGACATATCACCTAAATAATGTCCTACAATCATTGTATCAACAGTATTATAAAGTTGTTGAAAAATATTCGAGATAAATAATGGTAATGCAAAGATAATTAATGATCGAAAAATAGGACCATTGATTAAATCTACATCCATTTTCAATAATCTTTTTCTACTTGCTTCCATAGTGACCTATTCTGTTATATTTTGATTATACATATCAACCAAAGTAAAGATTCCATCTTCATATTCAAATTTTAAAATACAACAATTATAAAATCTTTCTTTTTTAATAATTTTCGCATATTGTTCAAAAGCACGATAAAATTGTGCTAATGCCCCACCATGAGAAACAGCTAAAACAACTTGATGATCTTCTTTATCCATTATATCAGTAAGTGTTGTCACCATTCTTTCTCTTAATTCCATTTCACCCTCACCACCAAAAGATTTAAAGAAATCTCCATAAGGTAACTTAGGATTTAAACATTCGTCTTTCCCCTCATAAACACCAAAGTTCCACTCTTTTAATCCTTTGACTCTTGTATAAGGTTTGTCATATACAAGTTCTAAAGTATCACAAGCTCTTTCTGATGTTGACGAGTAAGCATGATCAAAAGTAATATGATTATCATCAAAATAATGTCTTGCTACACATGCTTGCTTAATACCAAGTTCAGTCAAAGGTGCATCACACCATCCTTGTATTTTATGTTGTAAATTAAATAAAGTTTGTCCATGTCTCATTAAATAAAGTGTTTTCTTCATCATTTCTTCCTCCTTACATCTTTATTTTAATAAACATTAAGAAAATAGTACAATAAGAATAATGAAATCTGCTATAATAAAATAGAATAGTGAGGAGGAATACACATGTTAGAATTAGAACAATTATTACACCTTGTAACTTTTTATGAAGAAGAAACATTATCTAAGGCTGCTCAAAAATTACATATTTCTCAACCTGTCTTAACACGTTCTATGCAAAAACTAGAAGAAGAACTAGATATTTCTTTATTTGAACGCACAAAAAACAGAATATCTTTTAATGAGAATGGTGAATATGCAGTTAAGCTTGCTCATCGTATTTTACAAGATACATATGACTTTAAAAATCAACTCAAATCTTTTGATAAATCACATCATACAATATCTATTGGTGCTTGTGCTCCTGCTCCTAGCTTAGAACTTTCTCAAAAAATTTCTCAAGTTTTTCCTAATAAAACAATTTCTCAAGAAATCAAAGATATGGATAAGTTGATTGAGGGATTAAAAGACCAGACATATACACTTATTATCATGCCTTATGACAGTGAAGATAATATGATTAATGCTATTCCATTTATGGAAGAACAACTTTATTTTTCACTTCCTTTAAATCATCGTTATGCCAACAAACAATCCTTATCCTTAAAAGATATGGATGGTGAACGAATGTTATTAATGTCTAATATTGGATTTTGGCATGATATGCACAAACGTACAATGCCACATACAAAATTTTTAATCCAACAAGATCGTAGCATCTTCTTTGATTTAATCGAACTTTCTACACTCCCTTCTTTTTGTTCTGATTACATGATGAATTTAGAAGGTCGTAGAGAAAATAGAAAGATTATTCCTATCTCTGACCAAGATGCTCATGCTACGTTTTATTGTTGGTATTTAAAAGAGAATGAAGAAAAATTAAAATCTTTATTATATAATTTATAGGCTATACGAAACAAAAGATATTCTTTTTGATATAGATGAAACATTAACTCAACATCTAAGATACGGTCAGATTATTTTAAAAATGATAAATATTGACATTCTTTTTCTAAAAGAGCAATCAATGAATATTCAATAATAAAAACGCAATGATTTCACTGCGTTTTATTTTTAGTCATTTGATTTACATGTTTTTTTAGTACATTGTTTTGCATAAGGACATCCTATACATTTATGTCCTTTCTTTTTTGTATTATACACATGGTATACGGCAGCACAAATTATAGAAGAAATTATAAGAATAATAATTATATTTTCAATCATAATTCAGGTCCATGTTTACTGATTTAATAAATACTCACTATTTATTTTTTTATTTGTGCTTTTGACTAATAAAGATATCACTATTACAATGCTAACGACTATTCCTAACCCTGCTAATACACCAACTATATTTAATGTTTCCGGAGCAGTTAGCAAAGTACCAATAGTATAAACAAGATATGCTACTGTAAATCCAACACCAAATTGTAATCCAATACCACCCCATACCCATTTCATGCTTTTCATTTCTGAATTCATTGCTCCAATCGCGGCAAAACATGGAGGAGTATAAAGGTTAAACATTAAGTATGCGAGCGCAGCAATTTTAGTGATTGCTATCACTCCAGCAACTTCTTCACCAGCTCCTTGCATTAAAATAAGTTCTTCTGTATCAATTAAGTTTTCTAACCCCACAAAACATACCGCCAAAGTACCAACAACATTTTCTTTTGCAATAAACCCTGTAACTGCTGCTGCAGCAAGTTGCCAACTTAATACACCAACAATTGGAAACAAGATATAAGAAAAAGGCGTAGCAATCAAAGCGAGAATAGAGGCATCTGCAGTTTCAGCAACAGTTAAATTCCAAGTAAATGTTTGCATAATTTGTACTGCAGTATTACATAATAAAATAATAGTAGCAGCTTTGACAACATATGCCCATCCGCGATTGCACATAGATTGAAAAGCTTGCCATAAAGATGGTACTTTATAATCAGGAAGTTCAATAATAAAGAATGATTTTCTAGCTTTATACCCTGTGACTTTATTAATCAAAAGAGCACCAAAGAAAATAAGAATAATTCCAGTTAAATACATAAGTGTACTAACCCATCCAGCATTATCAAAGAAAGCACCAGCAAATAGAGAAATCACAGGGATTTTAGCTCCACAAGGCATAAATGGCGCTAACATAGCAGTAGCTCTACGTTCTCTTTCATTACGAATCGTTCTACTTGCCATAATACCCGGAACTGCACAGCCGATTGTAATAACAAACGGAATAACTGATTTACCAGATAATCCAACTTTTTTAAATATTGGATCTAAAACAACAGCAACTCTTGACATATAGCCACAATCTTCAAGGAGCGCAATCAAGAAGTACATGACCATAACAAGTGGTAAAAAGCCAATCACAGCAATAACTCCACCAACTATACCATCTACAAGTAATGCAGATAATAATGGATTAGCGTTTGATAATAATTCACCAATCCAAATTTGGAAATTTTCTAAATGACCTACTAGCCAGTCTGCAATAGGAGTCCCTACCCATACTTGGGATATTTCAAACACAAAATACATAACAACTGCAAAAATAGGAATACCTAACCATTTATTAGTAAGAATTGCATCAATTTTATCATTTATATTCTTTTCTTTTGTCAATATTTTACGTTTTTCAACTTTTTTTACAATGTTGTTAACAAATTCAAATCGTTCTCTATCAGCTTTTTCAACTAATGACTTGTTTGTTAAATCAATATTATTTTGATGAAATGGTGCTACTTGAGATTTTGTTGCTTGTTGTATTGCACTACTAACCAAAATGTTTAATCCTTTTTTAGAAGTCGAAACAGTCTTAATAACTGGACATCCTAATTCTTTAGATAACTCTTCACTATCTATCACTATTTCTTTCTTAGAATTAATATCACTTTTATTTAGTGCAACAACCACAGGAATACCTAATTCTAATAATTGTGTTGTAAAAAATAAACTCCTGCTTAAATGAGTTGCATCTACAATGTTAATAATAACATCAGGATTCTCACTTTTTATATAATGACTTGTAATACTTTCTTCACTAGTAAACGGAGACATCGAATATGCTCCAGGTAGATCTACCGCTATAAGTTCTTGATGATTGCTATAAACTTTTTTTATCTTCTGCTCTTTCTTTGAAACAGTAACACCAGCCCAGTTTCCAACTTTTTCATTACTTCCAGTTAAAGCGTTATACATTGTTGTTTTTCCTGAGTTTGGATTTCCAGTAAGTGCTATTCTCATAATAATTCCTCCTAAAATTTAGTAGTTACCCTAAAATAATTGTTGATTAAACAACAATTGCATTAGCAAGTTGATTGTCGATATTGTATCGAGCATCTTTAATAGAAACAATACAACCACCTTTTAAACGAGATAGAACAATAATAATTTCACCCTTATAACATCCTAAAGAAAATAGGAATGTCTTTAATTCTTCGTCGTCTGTTTCAATATTTTGAACGATGTACTCTTGACCTTCATTAGCGTCTTTTAATCTCACGATACTTCACCTCATTTTTAAATACATA
>CALDMQ010000189.1 GCA_937917505.1 uncultured Erysipelotrichaceae bacterium
TTTTTCTCCATAAACAACTGGAAATTCAGCATCTGGAGTAAATCCCATAGTTGGATATGGTTTTTTTGTAAAATAATATTGCATACAACGAGAACCATTTTCTTCGTTACATCCAAAAATAATTCTTATTTTCATTTTCACTGGTAATTCAAGTTCATGAATGATTTTTGCAGCATAATATCCTGCAATTAAAGGACCTTTATCATCTGCGACACCTCTACCAAATAACTTGCCATCTTTTATTGTTAATTGATATGGATCAGTATCCCAACCTGTATCATTACAAGGAACAACATCTAAATGCCCTAAAACACCAAATGATTCTTCTTGATTCCCAATATCAATATGTCCTGCATACCCATCAACATCTTCACATTCAAAACCATCACGTTTTCCAATGGCTAACATAGCATCTAAAGCTACTCTACAACTTCGACCAAAAGGTTGTCCTTCATTAGCAGTTTCTTCATCCATAACTGAAGGAATATTTACTAATGTTTCTATATCCTTAATCATTTCTTCTTTTCTTTTTTCTACTTCTTTTAAGAAATCTATCATATTTCAATCACCTCTTGCATTTTATTATAACATTTATTACAAAGAATTGTTACATTTTAGTAAAAAAGTGTTATGATAATAAAAAATAAGGAGAGAAATATCATGGAAAATATCAAATTTCATATTACTGTCAAAGGTATTGTCATTTATAAACAAAAAGTCTTAATCTTAAAAAGAGTAAAACCATCAAGTGATGGACTTGGTTACTGGGAACTTCCGGGTGGTGGACTTGAATATGGTGAAACACCTCATGAAGCCTTAATAAGAGAACTTAAAGAAGAAACAAATCTTGATATTCAAATATTAAAACCTGTTTACACATTTACTACAATCCGTCCTCAATATCAAACAGTAGGTATTGGATTCTTATGTATTCCTACAAATAATCAAGTCACTATTTCTCATGAACATACCGATTATTTATTTGTAGATCCTGATAATTTACTTAATTACATAGATCAAAAAATATATGATGATATTATCCTAACTTTAAAAGAATACAAAAACTTAAATATAGACTAAAAAATCAAGGAATTACCCTTGATTTTTCTTTTCATAATAATCTTTAATTGCTGAAATAGATTTCTTTTTAAAGTTAAAATACATGACAAATCCAGCAATAGCAACTACGCTTGCAACTACAGTTGTTCCAATGAACACATATGTTAACGTATTCAGCGAGTTACTTTCAGTAGCTGGTGTATAAATTTGTAAAGTTCCTTCAGTTGCTTCATATGAATATAACTGTGCTTTACCATCACTATTCATTAAATAGACAATGCTATAATTTTGAAGTGCTTCATCATCGTAAGACCATCCATCTAATTCTAAATCACCAATCTTTACTTTAGATTGTTTTAGTCCTGAAACACCTTCTAAATCTTTAGGTGTGTTAACCAACGTAAATGTTCTTCCATTAATTTCCACATTTTCGTATTTTCGGCTAACTTTATTATTTTCTACAATATAAAAATTTTTATTTCCTGTTTCATCCATTAAATACACTAAAGTTAATCCACTTGTTTCATTTTTCCATGCAGTAACTGTTT
>CALDMQ010000190.1 GCA_937917505.1 uncultured Erysipelotrichaceae bacterium
TTGTCTTTGCGTTGATACCAATTGCTAAAATCATGACACCATCCGTACTCAAAGTTTCACGATCTTTTAATACGACACCCGCCATATCCCAGTTTTCTTTTCCATCAATCATTGTTTCATGGAGCTCTAATTCTATGGCGCAAGAAACCAATTTACGATTTTCAAAAGTGGCAACCTGTCCATTATCTAAAATGATAATACGACTTGGATCATATCCCATTTCACCCGCAATCTGTGAATTCATGTGCAACAAACGATATTCCCCTTTGATTGGAATATAGTATTTTGGTTTTGTAAGGAAGATCATCATTTTCAAATCCTCTTTACTAGGGTGCATACTCAAAACATTCTTATCTAAGACGATGATTTCACCCTCTTTTTTGTACATGTCATTTTCCATGCTCTTGAATTCATTTTCAACACCAGGTACAACTGGACTTGCGACCACAATGACATCATCCTGATCAAACACAATAGATTCTAATTCATTGTTGGCAATGTTGTTGATAGTTTTGAATAAAGATTTACCTTGCCCTGAAATGATTACGACAACATCTTTCATTGAGTTATCAAAATCAGCTGGATCAATCACTAAAGAAGGATCCATCTCATACCCAATTTCTTTTAATCGTCCTACTAAATCACGTAATTCTTTTGAATAGAATACCATCTTACGACGACTTGCCATACAACAATCAATGATTTCCTGAATACGATATACACTTTGTGTATACACACTCACAAAGACACGCTTATTTTCATGTGTTTCTAAAACCTGTAAAAGCTTAGGGGAAATACGATGACTCGGAGAAGTGTGTCCACTTCTTTCTGCCCCTTTACTTTCCTGCAACAAAACCAATACACCTTCGTTACCAAGTTCTGAAATCGTTGTGAAATCAGCACGATATGCATCATCTAAATCATCATAGTCTTCAATAAATTCACCAGAATATACAATATAGCCTTGATTTGTACCAATCGCTAAACCAAATGTTCCTGGATACGCATGCGTAATTGGGAAGAAAACAACTCTTCTTTTGCCGATACGCTTTTTGTCATTACGCTTTACAGAATGTACACGCACACCTGTAATATGTTCCTGACGAATCATTTTCTGTACTTCTTTTACAGCTAATGGAGCGGTATAAACATCACAAGGGACTTGTTTTAATAAATATGGTAAAGCTCCCATTACGTCATCATGACCATGCGTAATAAAAATACCCACAACACGATTTTTATTTTCAACTAAATACGTAAAATCCTGAATAATAAACTCGATACCTAATGGCTCCTTGTTGTCAGGAAACTTGATCCCCGCCTCTATTACATAGATGGATTCATCCACCTCCACACAGAATAAATTTTTACCATCTTCATCTAAACCACCAAGGGCAAAGATACGGATTTTTTCAGTTAATGAAGGAATTTTTTCTTCTTTCATATTATCTCCTTTTAAATAGTATTATTTTTCTAAATTATATCACACCGCAACGCCATCTAAAGAGAAACTTTTCGCCTCTGTAATTTTAACTTCTACAAAATCTCCAGGCTGAATATTTTCACCTTTAAAGTTAACTAATTTTTGGGTGTCTGTATATCCAGAATATACCTTTTCATTCTTCTTACTTAAGCCATCCACTAATACGGTAACAGTACGACCAACATAAGCTTTATTCTTTTCTAAAGCCAAATCATTCCATGTTTTATTTAATTTCGCTAAACGCTTTCTCTTTGTCTCCATATCAATCGAGTCATGCATACGACTAGCTGGTGTACCAGGTCTTGCTGAGAAAATAAATGTAAAGGCATTATCGTATTTACAATAACGAACCACATCTAGAGTGTGTTCAAACTGCTCATCGGTTTCATTTGGGAAACCAACAATGATATCTGTTGAAACAGAAACATTTGGAATTGTATTGACAATCTTATCATATAAAGCTAAGTATGATTCTTTTGTATAACGACGACCCATTAACTTAAGTACATCATCATCTCCTGATTGTAGTGGCAAATGAATAAATGGCATGATATTGTCATATTTTGCGATTATATCAATCATTTCTTCAGAGAAATCCCAAGGGTGACTTGTTGTAAAACGAACACGAGGAATGCCAATTTTAGCAACTTCTTCTAATAATGTCGCAAAATCCTGTTCATTATCCATATCTTTTCCATACGCATTTACGTTTTGTCCAAGCAATGTGATTTCCTTATAACCCTCATTCTTAAGTTGTTGAACCTCTTTTAAGATTTCAGACATCTTACGTGAACGCTGTTTACCACGAGTATAAGGAACAATACAATAAGTACAGAATTTGTCACAACCATACATAATATTG
>CALDMQ010000191.1 GCA_937917505.1 uncultured Erysipelotrichaceae bacterium
CTAATCTCGAAATATAAGATTGTGAAATCCCCAAGATTTCAGCAACATCTTTTTGTGTTAATTCTTCATGTCCTATAAGTCCATAGCGCATCATCAAAATTTCTTTTTCACGATGATTTAAATGTTTCAATTCTTGATAAAATTTTTCCTTTTGATCACGATGCGTCATTTCTTCTTGCACAATATCATGTTCAGTTCCAACAATATCCGATAATAAAAGTTCATTTCCATCATAATCTACATTTAAAGGTTCATCTAAAGAAATCTCTTGTCTTAATTTGTTATTTTTTCTTAAAAACATCAATATTTCATTTTCTATACAACGTGATGCATAAGTCGCAAGTTTTATATTTTTGTCCATTTTAAATGTATTAACAGCTTTAACCAAACCTATTGTTCCAATACTAATCAAATCCTCAATACTGCCATTTTGAATTGAATCATATTTTTTAGCAACATAAACAACAAGACGCAAATTATGTTCAATTAAAATATCACGAGCTAACAAATCTCCATCTTGCCATCGCTTCAAAACATTTTCTTCATCTTTCCCTTTTAATGGCTCTTTTAAAACATCATGTCTTCCAATATAATATAGAATCTTCTTTTTGGTAAACAAAGTTTTCAACCATTGTATGATCATAATAACCCTCCCATCAATTGTGTATTCAAAATACAATCATACTCACATTGTGTTAAAACACCTGCATACAAATGCTTAAAATGGCAATGATGGATATCAATATCATGAAGTTCAATAATTTCAATATTCTCTTTATGTGTTGCTGTGATAACTTCAATATGATCAATAACTTGATAATCATTTAATTTTGACTTTAAAACAAAAATCAAAGGATACCCTTTATAAAAAGTCTTATTGCCATTATCTACCAACCCTTTCAAACATTGTTTATTCATCACAACATCTACAACATCGTTTTGACTGATTTTATAATTACAAAAAGTAACATAGAAATATCCAATCAATAGACATAATGTTCCTACAACAAAATAAGAAAAACCACTCATACCTTCAACCAAAAGAATTCCTTGAAAAATCAATGATTGTGGTAAAATAAATTGCATAAATGAAAGCAGAGATATATAAATAAATATATAAATAGGATAAAAAATATACGTTTGTTTACGAAAATAAGCAATAGTTAAAATGAGATTATAAAGAAAAATAAACCCTTCAAATAAATCAACATATAAAAAGAACAAAGACAAATTATAACTCAATGTGTATATAAGCAAATCCTTTACAGACATCTTGATGCTTAGTAAAAAACATAATATTTCAAAAGACAATAAGATTAAAAATGCATTCACTACATACGTGATCTCTACATAAACTTCCATAGCCTCCCCTCCTAACTTCATTATAAAGAAGAAGCCATTCATAAAATGTCAAAAAAAAGAGTGAAATTTTATTTTCACTCTTAGAATTTTAAGTTTCTAGGTGTTCTTGGGAATGGTTCTACATCTCTGATATTTTGCATACCTGTTAAATACATTAAGAAACGATCGAATCCTAATCCAAACCCAGCATGTTTACATCCACCAAAACGTCTTAAGTCCATATACCATTGAAGTCCTTCTTTAGACATTCCTTTTTCGTCCATGATTCTTTCTAATACATCATATCTTTCTTCACGTTGACTACCACCAACAAGTTCACCAATACCTGGAACTAGTAAGTCACAAGCTGCAACTGTTTTGTTATCATCATTTAAACGCATATAGAAAGCTTTGATTTCTTTAGGGTAATCTGTCAAGAAAACAGGACCTCCAACAACTTGTTCACAAATATAGCGTTCATGTTCACTATTTAAATCCATACCCCATTCAACTTTGTTTTCAAACTTCACATCGGCTTTTTCAAGTAATTCAATAGCTTCAGTATATGTCATACGTTTGAAATCACTGTTTTTTACTTGAGTAATACGGTTGATACAATCTTTATCAATCATTTGTTCAAAGAATTTCATTTCTTCTGGTGCATTTTCTAAAACATAATCAATACAATATTTTACCATATCCTCAATTAAATCCATATCATCTTCAAGATCTGCAAAAGCAATCTCAGGTTCAATCATCCAGAATTCGCTTGCATGACGTGATGTGTTTGAATTTTCAGCTCTAAACGCCGGTCCAAATGTATATACATCTCTAAATGCCATACTAAACGCTTCAACATGTAATTGTCCTGTTACTGTTAAGAATGCTTCTTTTCCAAAGAAATCTTTATCAAACTCAGTATTATCAATTGTTGTTGCTCTAAACATTTCTCCAGCACCTTCACCATCATTGCTTGTAATAATTGGTGTATGCACATAAACAAATCCTTGAGATTGGAAAAATTCATGAATTGCCATTGATAAAACACTACGTAATCTAAAGATTGCATAGAATGTGTTAGCTCGTGGTCTTAAATGTGGAATTTCTCTCATGTATTCAAAAGAATGTCTTTTCTTTTGAAGTGGGAAATCATCATCACATGCCCCTTCAATAACAATTTGCGTCGCTTCAATTTCATAAGGTTGTTTTGCATCTGGAGTTAATTTGAATTTCCCTAAAACTCGAATTGCACTCCCTGTACTAATGTGTTTTATTTCATCATAGTTATCTAAACTTTCTTTCAAATAAACAACCTGACAGTTTCTAAAATAAGTTCCATCATTCAATGCAATAAACCCAACTTGCCCATTGTCTCTATTTGTACGTACCCAACCATCTAATTCTACATACTCTAAACTCTCTTTTTCTAATTCCTCTCCTGACATAACAAGTTCATATAATTCTCTAATTGTCATAAATTCAAACATATCTTTTCCTCCTTTAATAAAAAAAGCCATTCCCTAAGGAACGACTTTTATCGCGGTACCATCCTTTTTCATAATCTTATGATTATGCTCTTTTGACTTTAACGCAGTTAACGAGATAGTCTACTTCATTTCTCCTATCTGGTTCATTGAGTGTTCCATATCATCTATGTGTTTTGCTTTCACTATCCAAAACTCGCTAACAAGACTTTTTTGATGTATGTTCTCAAATCATTACCTGTATCAATATTATTACCATTTTTTTAAATCAATTTCAATACTTATTCATCATTTACATGCATTTTTAAAACCAATTCTTGAATTGCCATCACAACATCAACTGTTTGTACAACAACATCTTCTCTAACAGTAAAATGACTATGTGTAAAATCCACAATACCTTTAATTCCTAAATCCATTAAACGATCTACTGTTTCTTGAACATGATCACTAATTGCTAAAATAGCAATCTTACACCCTTTTGGAAATGTTTCTTCTAAAGTATCAATATGATTCAACTTCACGCCAAATTGTTCACCAACTTTGTTATAATCTTGATCATAGCCACAAACAATCTTTCCAACAGTATATTGCCAACGATTATATTTTAAGATTGCACTTCCTAAATTACCTATTCCAATCAAAACAATTTGCTCATCCAAATTCAACCCTAACAAATTATTTAAATTATTGATCATATCTTCGGTATCATAACCAATACCACGTTTTCCTAAAGAATCTTTATGTGTTAAAAAACTAAAATCTCTACGAATCGTTGTATCTAAAATACCTGTTTGTTCACTAAGTTCACTTGATAAGAAATTACTTTTTCCTTCGTGTTGCATATTTCTTAAAACTTTCAAATACACTGGAAAACGTGCCATTGTTGCTTTTGAAATTTTTTGCTTTTTTTCCACATTAATCACCAACACTTTCTTCTTCTAAATCATAAGCAGGTTTCACACCTAAATCTAACGCTGAAAACACTTTGTTTTCATACATAATACGTGCTGCCGAAGCAATCATTGCAGCATTATCTGTACAATAAGACACTGGTGGGAATAAAACTGGTATATCACTTTCTTTGCTCAAACGTTCTCTTAATCCTTTATTTGCACTCACTCCACCCGCAACAATAATTTGTTTCACTTGATAATCTTTAGCTGCTTTGATTGTCTTAGAAACCAAAACATCTAAAGCGACATCTTGAAATGAACAAGCCAAATCTTCAGGAATAATGTCTTCTCCTTTTTGAGAAGCATTATGACATAAATTAATAACTGCTGATTTTAAACCACTAAATGAAAAGTGGTAAGAGTCATCATTGAGTGGTAAAGGAAGTTGATAACGATGAGTTCCTTCTTTTGCCATGCGGTCAATCACTGGCCCACCAGGATAAGGCAAATGTAAAACTCTACCTACTTTATCATAAGCTTCACCAATCGCATCATCTAAAGTTTCACCAATCACTTCAAAAGAGAAAGGTTTTTTCATATAAACAAGTTCGCTATGTCCACCACTAATAACCAAACTTAAACATGGATATTGAATATCTTCAACCAATTCATTAGCATAAATATGTCCAGCAATATGATGAACACCAATTAATGGTTTATGATAAGCCAAAGCAATTGTTTTTGCAGCTTGCATACCAACATGTAAAGAACCGACAAGTCCTGGTCCTTTTGTAACTGCTACAGCATCAATATCCTCCAAAGATACTTGAGCTTCATTTAATGCTGTTTTTAAAACAGTAGACACACACTCTACGTGCATACGACTCGCTATTTCAGGAACAACTCCACCATATAAACGATGCACATCAATTTGTGAAGCTACAACATTACATAATAATTCCCTTTTATCTTTTAAAATCGCTACTGACATTTCATCACAACTTGATTCAATCGCAAGTATTATACTCATGCTTCCGCCTCCCATTGTTTCACCATTAAATAAGCATCTTCGTGATTATCTTGATAATAACCTTTACGAATAGCTACTTTTTCAAAGCCACACTTTTTATAAAGTCCAATAGCTTTATCATTGGACACCCTCACTTCTAAACTCATTTGCACTGCTTTTAAGCGTTTTGCTTCTTCAATCATTTGTGCAAGCAACAATGTTCCTAATCCCTGTTTTTGAAAACGAGGATCAATACCAATTGTTGTAATTTGTGATTGTTCATACATCGCCCATAACCCAACATACCCTACAATATGATGATGATCTTCTAAAATATAATTATGTGAAAATTCATTTTCAAAAAGTTCGTACATAAAATCCTTTGTTGTCCATGGTGTCGCAAATAAAATCCTTTCTAATTCCACCACTTCTTCAAGATCCTCAATATCCATTGCTCTTATAAGCATATTTTCTTAGCCTCTACATCTTTTAAATATGTTGGAACTAGTTTATCAGCATTCTCTATTGACTGAATATCACGTGATAATTCATACATATTTTTAGCCAAATCAACATCTACTTGTGGATAACCTACAACTTCACTTTGTCCAACAACTTGATATCCTTCGAAATCTTTCATTATATTCTCAAATTCATCTATAGCCAATAATTGTTCTGGGATTAATGCTTTTCCTTGATGATAAGCACATACAAACACTTTATGACTACGTGCATCTATAACGCTCACACAATCACTCAATCCTGCATAAGAAATAAGAGAAGATAAAACTTTAATCTTAACATCACTAATCACACTTAATGTTTTTGCAATTGTCATAGCAACACGTTCCCCAGTATAAGAACCTGGACCTCGTGTAATAATCATTTCATTTACATCTTTTAATTCTTTATGATATTGATTTAATAATTTTTCTAAATATGGAATTGCATTTTCAGATTGTCTTTGTGATCCTAATTCTTGGATAGATTTAAGACATTTTCCATCTTCATATAAAGCAACTAATAAATATTGATTTGATGTATCCATGATTAAACTTAACATTGTTCTAACTCCTTTAAAACTTTTTCATATTGACTTCCTATTGCTACAAATTCAAAACGACGACTCTCATCTTCATTTTTATAAATATGTATTTCCAAATGTTCTTGAGGAAGAATATTTCCAATAAATTGAGGCCATTCAATAACACAAACTCCTTCTCCCTCAAACATTTCTTCAAATCCTAATTCTTCATTTTGTCCCTCTAAACGATAAGCATCAAAATGATACAAAGGTAATTGCCCTTGATAAACTTTAACAATTGTAAATGTTGGAGAGTTGATAATTCTTTTCACTCCCAAACCTTTTCCTATACCTTTTGTAAAAGTTGTTTTTCCCGCTCCTAAGTCTCCTTGTAGAGTTAAAACAAAACCAGGAAACATCATATGGGCTAATTTCTCACCAAAATCAATCATTTCCTTTTCATTTGAAAAAGTTATCATGGCATTTCCTCCTTATCTTTGTTCTTGATAAACACGATACCAATATTCCGCAAAACCTGGTCGAAATGGTCCTGTCATATTCATAGCCATATCAATTAAAAGACGAAGTTGTTCATTTAAAATCTCATCTAATCGATCACTATAGCCCATTAAAGCCTTATGTTGCCGATATTCCTCTTCATCTAATATTTTATATTTATAATCAGGAAAAACTTTTAAATCCAAATCATAATCAATGTATTTCAAAGCTTCACCATCATACAAAGTTGGAGATGCAATATTACAATAAAAATGCACTCCGTTTTTACGAATCATACAAATCACATTATACCAATGATGTTTTGGAAAATAACAAATAGCTGGTTCTCTTGTATACCAACGACGTCCATCTGATTCTGTAACTAAAGTATGATTATTAATGACAATAAAATGATTATCTGTTTCTTCAAGAACAAACCCTTTATTCCAACAGCGATGTATATGTCCATTATGTTTATAACAATGAATCATTACATCTTGTCCTTTTAATGGTTTATTCATTATACATACCTCTTTCTATAACAGTATTATTATACACAAGTTCCTCTTATTTTGAAAGAAAAAATAAAAGAACCCCTCATGAGTTCTTTACTATCTTATTTTTTTGAAAAAAGGTTGTAAACGATTATATAAAACAGGAACAGCAATAATACATACAACAAGAGTTGCTAAATTATACCACAAATTATATACAAACGAATAAACCCAAGGATTTCCTGTTGCATATTCTGCAAATAACCATGCTCCTGAAAAATAATGACTCATAAATTTCAAAAACATACTTAAAATAACTCCCCAAAATATAGGAATGTCCATTATTTTTGTTGTCTTTAAAAGCGGTGCTATTCCACAAACTCCTAAAGGTAAAACATAATCCAACAAAACAGACCATGGACCATAATATGTTGCCATTCCTAATACAAATTGCAACAAAGCAACACCTACACCACAAATAATTCCATAACGCACACCCATTAAATATGCACACAAGAAAATAGCAATAATATCAATAGAAATTGTTCCTCCTTGTGGCATTTCTGGAATGACTTTATTCACTAAACTTAAAACAATTGTAACAGCCATAAACATAGCAGTTAAAACAAGTGACAGTACATTCCATTTCACTTCAAACTTTCTTTCCATTCTTCTTTTCCTCCCTAATAATGAAAATAAGGAGCCTACAAATAAAAAAGCTTTCCTACAAGCGTAAGAAAGCAAAAAGTCATTATTTGCACTCTCTACGCTGGCATTACCCAGTTCAGATGATAAGGGACAAGGTTTTCACCTTTCTCAGCAAATGCGCCCCTGGCTCACATCTATTATATAACGATTTCTCCATTTTTCAACATCTTTTCTTATGAAGTTGATTTTCCTAGAGTTTAAGAGTAGTTTTTTTTAAGAAACATGTTATAATGGTAATGGATTAAGGAGGAAATACAAAATGTCAAAAGTTATAGCTGTTAATGCTGGAAGTTCTTCTTTAAAATTTCAATTATTTGAAATGGATAATGAAACTGTTATTACTTCTGGTGTTATTGAAAGAATCGGTTTAGAGGATTCTATTTTTACAATTAAATACAACGGAGAAAAAGAAGTACGTACTTTACCTATTCCTACACACAAAGAAGCAGTTCATCTTCTTTTAGACACATTGATAGATAAAAAAATTGTTTCATCATTAGATGAAATCAAAGGTGTAGGACATCGTGTTGTACAAGGTGGAGCTTATTTTAAAGAGTCTGCCATTATCGATGAAGATGTCGTAAACAAAATTGATGAATTGAAATCATTAGCACCTTTACATAACCCTGCTCACTTAACTGGATATTATGCTTTTAAAGAAGCCATTCCTAATGCGGGAGCAGTTGCAGTGTTTGATACAGCATTTCATCAAACATTAGAACCAAGATGCTATATTTACCCAATTCCATATAAATTCTATACTGATTATAAAGTAAGAAAATATGGTGCCCATGGGACATCACATTACTATGTTTCTCAAAGAGTTATTGACAAACTTGGAAATCCTGAGCACTCTAAGATTATCGTCGCTCACCTTGGTGCTGGTGGAAGTTTATCAGCAGTAAAAGATGGTAAATCAATCAATACTTCTATGGGATTCACACCTTTAGCTGGGATTGTTATGGGAACTCGTAGTGGTGACTTAGATCCATCTATTATTGATTATCTAATCGAACAAGTTGGTATGGATATGAAAGATATTATTCATATGTTAAATAAAGAATCTGGTTTATTAGGCGTTTCTGGAGTATCTAGTGACTTTAGAGATGTTATGGAAGCTGCTAATAACGGTAATGAAAGAGCCAAACTTGCAATAGATATTTTCTTTAGACGTGTTATTGCTTATATTGGTAGATATTTTATTGCTTTAGGTGGATGTGATGCAATTGCCTTTACAGCTGGTATCGGTGAAAATTCTGCTTATGCAAGAAAAGAAATTCTTTCATTAGTTAGTGAAGCTTTAGGTATTGTCATTGATGATGATGCTAATGAAAATGGTGAAGGTGAACGTTTAATTACAAAACCAGAATCAAAAATCAAAGTTTATGTTATCCCTACAAACGAAGAACTTGTTATTGCTAGAGATACAAAACGCTTATTAAATTTATAGTTCATGTTTTTTATAGGAGGTTTCTTATGAAACCTTCTTTTTCTTTTGCGTTAGTGCATAAATACCGAATATTGATATGACCATAGATACAAAAGCTGTTGTCCATCTTGTATAATCACCAGTTCTAACAATCAGTGGTGTTTTCTTATTTGAATAAGGGAAACTATGAATATATCCATATCCATTTAATTTATCACCAATAACAATTTTTTTAACTTCTTTACTTAGTTGATAACCAAACGGTGCTTTTGTTTCTTTAATATAATATGTTCCTTGTGGTAAAGATGTAAAAGTTGCAATACCTTTAGATTGATGTGCAATAGCTTTTTCTAAAGGTTGACGACACATTGCATCATTATATAAAGTAAATTCAAAATCTTTATAAACAATAGGATCACCTGTTTGTTCATCAATCTTATGCACTTGAATATCTGTTAGAATTTGTTCATCATAAGCCTCTATTGTCAAAACTTGCTCATGTTCTGTAATCTCAACATGATAAACACGATCATTTAACTCATAACCACTAGGTGCTTTTGCTTCCTTGATATAATACTTTCCTTTCTCTAAATTATCAAAAAGAATATATCCTTCATCATTTGTTAAAGTAGTTTGAACAATATTCTTCATTTCTCTATCAGTTGCAATAGCATACTGTGCACCTTTTAAAAATTGCTGTTCATCAACAAACTTTCCATCTTTTACTAATCTCACATATGCCTTTTTAAATAACTGAACAGAGCCCTTTATCAAATCATTTGTAATCGTTCCATCATGAATAGAAACTGTATAATGACTTACATCTGGTCCATGATAAGCAATCTCAAAGTCATATTCTGTATCATCTAAAAGATATTGCCCATTTGTCGCAAGTTCTTTCATATAATAAACACCATTAGGTAAATCAAAAGTATCTGCCAAAGTTAAATTTCCGTTTTTATTAATACCTGAAGTATAAATAAGCGATCCATTTTCAATAGCTACCTGTCCTTTATAATCATAAATATCTTCCCTTGCAAAAATACCAAAAACAATATCTTGATAAGCTTCTTTATTTTCAAAAATATTTTGTTTTTCTAAAACTTTCTTCATATCAATATTAACTTTTGCTTTCTTATTTTGAAGAGAAGATGTCACAGTTTGTATATCAGATGACTGATTATCTTTAATTTCAAAACAATGTTTTTCATCATCTCCTACATATCCATGAGGAACTTTCGTTTCTTTATAATAATACTTTCCTACTGGTAACTTTTGACTTATTACAACATCTAAATCACTCTCTATTGTTTGAATCTTTTGATCCTTCTTATAAACAATATCTCCTATAGAAATATCTTCATCTGCATATATTGTAATCTCAGCCCCTAACAAATAAGCTTCTTCCCAAACAGGACTAATTGTCTTACCAAACTCAGTTTGACCAATAATTGTTCTATCAAATCTATCACCTTTTTTACTCCACTTTAACTGTCCAAGAACAATATCATCATACATCTTCACTTTTTGAACATCTCCTATATCTTGAATTGTAAATTCAACATCTTTTGCGATTACATATCCATAAGGACTTGCTGTTTCTTTTAATACATATGTTTTTCCTAATTCCAAACCTTGTATCATATGTGGCTTATCTGTAGAAATCCAAGAATCTAAAACATGAGATGGATTTCCTTTTTCAAAAACCTCCATAGATGCTCCTGGTAATTCTTTTTGAGTTGTAACATCTTGTTTAGAAATTTCAACCTTTGTTATTGCATTTTTAAAAACACTTTCTAAAATAATTTCTTTGACATCTTGTCCTTGATAACTTGCGTCAAATGTTAAAACTTCATCAGAACTTGAATAACCAACTGGTGGTTTTTCTTCCTTAACCTTATAAATAGAAAGTGGTAAATCAGATTTAAAATGAACTCGGCCATTGTCATCACTTATACTTTTTTCTATTAATATTCCCTTTTTAACAAGCAACTGCCCTTGATAATTCAAAATATCTTGTGAAGCATAAAGCCCAAACTCTGCACCAGATAAACAAATATCTTTATCTTTGTCTTTTTTAAAAACAGATAAGGATACTTTTTGTCTATCATTGATAAACGAAACATCTTCATAGACAATTTCAATATTTTGATCTTCATATGATAAAGTCACATCTTTGACTTGTGAATTTATTATAAATCCATCAGGAGCTTTCACTTCTCTTATAGAATACTCTCCTAAAGGTAAAGCTTTGCTTTCCGCTTTTCCATTTACATTAGTCTTTAACTTTTCCACAACACTTCCTTTAGAATAAAGAATTGTTCCATCGCGACTTGGATCCATAATATTTTCTTTTGCAATAATTTCATACTCAGCATTTGCCAAACTACGTTTTTCATAAATAAACTTACCTTCATGATAATCAGTCAACACTTCACCCTGCTTTTCTATAGAAATCTTTCCTTTTACAGACTCATCTTTAAACTCAACTATAATAAAAGGTGTCTTTCCATCAGGTAATGTTTCATACGCACCTTGACTTGAAATTGTAAATAGAACAGGATCTTTAGATAAAAGATAACCTTCAGGTGATGCAATTTCTTCTAGCTGATAATGCCCAACTGCTAATTTCTCAGCCGTCATAACTTTTCCATTATCGTCAGTTATCCAACTTTCCACATAATGAGGAAGTGGACTCCATTGCCAATAACCAAAATATTTCCCTGTGTCTAAATTCTTAATTTTAAACTCCGCACCTTCAATATGAACAATCTTTTGAGTAGACTTATCTACTTTTGCAATTTCTAAAATCGATTGAAAGCTTGTATCATTAAATACACGCCACACTTGTGGTTCACTACTATCTTTTGAAATTGTAACTTTAAAATCTTCTACAGGATATTTTTCATCTGGTGTTTTTGTTTCTCTTACCACATATGTTCCATAAGGTAATCTTTCTGATATAGCATACCCCTTTGAATCAGTAACCAAAAGTGCTGCTGTCTTCCCCTCAGCGTTTTTAGCAATAGGTGCATCTTCAAAACTTCCATATCTATCAATATCTTTTTGGGATTTGATTGTAAACTCTGCCCCTTTTAAAAGCTCTGCTTCACCATTTTCATCACTACTAACCTTAATAATTTGAAAAGCTTGTGATTGAACTCTTTCTTTTACAACACATTTTTTCGTCACAATACTTTCATTTTGATTGATATAAAGCAAATCTACTGAATATTTTGTAGAATCAAGTGTGTATCCAGAGCTTGGCTCTATTTCTTGGACATAATATTTTCCTAAATATAAATTTTCAAATGTAATATGACCATGTTCATCTGTTTGCTTTTCCTGAATTTTTGTACCTGCTGAAAATAAAATTTTTCCATCATGACTTGGATCTATAATATTCTCACGTGCAAAAATGCCATAAGTTGCTCCTTTTAAAGTTGCTTCACCTTGTGCAGTTCCACCTATGACACTATCTTCTTTAACAACATCAACTTTTCCTTTAACTTGTTGGTTAGAAACAATAATTTCATACGTTTTTCCATTTTCTACAATACCCACATCTTCACTCACTTCTACTCGAATCAAATATCCCTCTGGGGCTTGTGTTTCTTTTACATAATAAGTTCCATAGTCTAACAATCCTGTTTTTGCATACCCCTCTTGATTTGTCACAATCGTTTCTACTTTTTCATGATGAGCATTATAAACATCAAATTTAACTCCCGCTTTTTTGACAATTTTCCCAGTTTCCACATCTTTTTTAACAACTTGTAAATAACCTTGTTTCCATTGATTTGTTGCTGTATAAGACACAGTTTCATTTGCTTTGATTTCTATACTATGTTGTGTCTAAAATCAAATGAGAAGGAACTTCTACTTCTTGAATATAAACTGTTTGTGGCTTTAAATCCGATACTATAACCTTACCAGTACAATCTGTTTGAAATGTTCCAATAGGGGAAGACATATCACTATTGTAACTTATTTTAAACTTTGTATTTGGCACATCATTACCTTTATTATCTTTTTTAGATATTTGTAATTGACCATTTAATCGCACATTCACTTTTAATGATAAGTATTGCGGGTCGTTATAACCCGGTGTACATATTTTATCTTGTTCTCCATCTGTGTCTTCTATCAATAAAGCCACAGTTGTTTTTTGAGTATTTTCGTATTTTGACATTCCTGCCTTTTGAGCTTCGCTTTGATCAATAACCACCTGCTCACTTGTACAATCATTTGAAACAGATATTTTCATTGTATTTTGACCGGCAGTATGGGAAAAAGAAACACCATTTTTTGTATAATGAAAACTTTTATAATACTGCAAAACACCATGCGTATCAATTAATGTTTTTGACTTTCCAACATCCAACGTTAAAGACGTATTATCAAAACTCGGCTTTGTTTCCCAATTATTGTATTGATCCATAATTCCAGCCTTCCAAGCATTATATCCACTATCAACTTGATAATTTTGCTTTGCTTGTCCAAGAACTTGCCATATCAACATTTGTGTTCTTGCATACCCTAAATTCAAACTTTCATTAGTAATTCCTGGTAACCATTCTGTATGAGAATAAAATCCTAAATAAGCAATTCTTGCGATATTCTTATATGTACTTGATAATGGTGAAAAATCACCTGTACTCTCTCCATTCGTTACCTTTTGACCATGCTCAACACAAAATGCCCATTGTCCCCATCGTCTTCCTGTTGGATTACTTGGATTGTAATGAGGTATTCCACCCTCTTGAGAATGAACTCTTAAACGCACAATATCAGTTCCCTTATCAGATTGATATCCAGAACTATATTGTTTTGTAGTATAGTTTGCACTCACTAATGCTTGAACAACTGCAATATTGGAATACAATATTGAAAAAATCATTGTCAAAGACAACCCTATCATTGTTAATTTCTTTAAAACCTTCACCGTTTTTACCTACCTTTCTCTAAATAAAAAGATATGCACGACGCATATCCTCCTTATCAAACATAACTTTTATAAACATATGATTACTCTCATAAAACCCCCTCCTTTCCCTATCAAAAGCATAAAAAAAGTCCTCCTTAGAGAACATCATTCAAATAAATTTTTAAGAACAAATTCATGAATTTCCTTTTGCGGAGTTAAAACTTTGCAAAAAGGTTTCCTTAAATCAAGTCTTTGAATATCAACAGAACGTATATCACTTAGTTGAATACGACTTTTTGTAATATGTTTATGTATTTTTATTTGTATATCCATTTCAAACTGTGGATTTGCCTCTGTAGAATCATCTTTAATAGATGTGCAAGGAATCACCAACATCTTATATCCCAAATCCTTTAAAACATAACACCAATGTCCATCCATCAACTCTTTAGGAAAACCACGTCCGATATTAAAATAAGCCATTTGATGCACCCGTGGTCGATGATGAACACGATAATACGTTTCATCACAATCTCCATCTTTTACAAGATGACAATAAAAATATTCTAATTGACTGGTTTGATGTAACAAAGCATAACTATACTTTTCCACATCATATATACCAGACTCCTCTAATTTTTGAAGTGACTTTGTCATTTCTATAATATTACTTTGTGTACTCATAACAATCCTCCTACTTATATATACTGAAATTTTTCTCATTTTTCTTTTTTTTATTCACATTTTTATTTTTAGAATTTGAAAAAGTAAAACAGACAGTTTTTGCATATATACACTCAAAGTTTTTTAAAGAATACATATTTTATAAACTTATATATATTTGAAAGATTTTTATAATCTTCTTCACAACAAGTCTTGAAATTGTTATAATAATATGCGAGGTGATGAATCGTGGATAAACGTGAACCAAAAGATTTAACAGTCTATACACAACGTTTTGAAGAAGATCCTAGCTCTTTTAATGATTTTCAAGCTATGGATTATGTAAGAGAATTAAAAAATCAAAACCGTAATGATGAAGCAATTGAAGTAGGAAGAACTTTTTTACAAGTGGGAGAAGGTTTAACTTCTTTTATTAATCATTATGGTTATGCACTATACAACAAATTTATTAATG
>CALDMQ010000192.1 GCA_937917505.1 uncultured Erysipelotrichaceae bacterium
CTTTTTATCTTGAAAATTCTTTAATGCTTTTTCTACTAAATCTGTTGTATAATTACCAAATGTTGTGATTTGTAAAACACCAATTTGATCATCAATATAAGCATTCACTGACGATTCAACATTCCCTCTATTTACAGTCATATTCATTTTTTGACCATTACGTAATATTTGTAATTTAACAGGTGTTCCTTTTTCACCTTGAATAGATGCCTTAATTTGATCAACATCTTTCCCAGCAATAGATGTTCCTTCTATATGTGTCATAATATCTCCAGGTTTCATACCTGCCTTATCTGCTGGAGAAGATGCATAAGCATCTAAAACAATCCCTCCTGCTGGTATAGCTGTGAATAAAACACCAATACCTTCAAAATTTCCATTAATAGATGTATTAAAATCAGTCGCTTGTTTTGATGATAAATATGAAGAATGTAAATCTCCTAAGGCTCCTACCATTCCTGTTAACATTCTTTCTTGTAATGAATAATCGCTTTCAGTTGTATCTAAAAATCTTTCCTCAATAATAGTAGATATTTCATCATAAAGTGATGCCCCAATAATTTTTGTTTTTTGATTTTTAACACCAAAATAATATCCACCTATACTTCCCACCACAAGAAATACAACACATAAAATGATATATATAGGTTCCTTTTTGATTCTCTTTTTTTTCTTTTCATATTCAAATTGTTCCATAGTCACACCTCGTGCTTTATTTTACCATAAAATGGCAGATATAATAAATAATATTTGAAAGAACAAAAGCAATCTTACGACTGCTTTTCCATAAACTTTTGAATACATAGAAATGTTTCTTCACTGATAATATGTTCAATACGACAAGCATCTTGTTCTGCTTGTTTTAAGCTTACACCTATTTTTGTGAGAAATTCTGTAATAGATGTATGTATTTGATAGATTTTTTCAGCTTTTTGTTTTCCTTCTTCAGTAAAATCAATATAACCTTTTTGATCAATGATAATCAATTGTGATTCTTTTAAGAGTTTCATTCCTCTTGAAACACTCGGTTTAGAATAGTTTAATGCATTGGCCACATCAATAGAACGTACTGAACCATTCTTTTGTTTTAAACGAAGTATTGTTTCTAAATACATTTCACCAGATTCATGTAAATCCATTAAATCACCTCTTGCTAATTATTATATCATAAATTATATAACTCACAAATCATTTAACCTAATGCGATATCTAAAATCATCATCAACACAAATCCTAATGCAAAACCAATGGTTGCAAGATTAGAATGATGACCTTGACTTGATTCAGGTATCAATTCTTCAACTACAACATAAACCATTGCCCCTGCCGCAAATGATAATAAATAAGGTAAGAATGGTAAAATAAATTGTGAAAGTAAAATGGTTATAAATGCTGCAATGGGTTCCACAATCCCAGATAATGTTCCATATGTAAACGCACTCTTTCTGCTCATACCTTCACTTTTTAAAGGCATAGAAATAATTGCTCCTTCTGGAAAGTTTTGGATTGCAATTCCTAAAGATAAAGCCACTGCACCCATCAATGAAATAGATGCATCTCCACTCATCATCCCTGCAAACACAACACCTACTGCCATTCCCTCAGGAATATTATGCTAAAACAAGCATTGTTGTTTTCTTAAGTTGTGAAGCCGGTCCCTCAATTTTTTCATCTAAGTGCATATGAGGAACATTCTCATCAAGCAATAATAAAAATGCTACACCTAGTAAAAAACCAACTGCCGCAGGCACAAACGCCCACTTTCCCATATTCTCTGACATATTCATTGCCGGTATTAACAAAGACCATACCGATGCCGCAATCATAACACCTGACGCAAAGCCTAGTAATATTTTTTGTATACGTTCACTCATTTTATCTTTCATAAAAAAGACACATGATGAACCTAAAAGAGTTCCTAAAAAAGGAATCATAATTCCAATAATAACTGATAAACTCATAAATTACCCTCCTGATGTTTATCTTACTATATCTTGTTATGAAACACAAAACATATGATAATTCTTTAAAACAAAAAGGAATCCATTACAGATTCCCTATCTTTCTTTTAATACGCTCTTGCAAAATAAACAATATGTTTTGCTTTTTTACCACAAATTGGACACACACCATCAACATGTGCTTTTGTATCAATACAACGAGAAGTCGCTGCAGTTTCTTCTTTAATCTTTAATTCACAAGCTTCTTCTCCACACCAAGGCATTTTGACATACCCACCTTTAGTATCTAAAACTTCTTTTAAAGCATCAAAAGTCGTTACATCAGTAATATGTTCTTCTCTAAACGCTAATGCTTTTTGATACATTTCTTCATGAATATCATCTAATAATGAAAGAAGTGCTGTTGGTAAGTTTTCATCTAATGGTAATGTCATCTTTTCGCCATTCACACGTTTAGCGACAACACATTGTCCGTTTTCAATATCTCTAGGTCCAACTTCTAAACGTAATGGAATACCACGCATTTCTGCTTCAGAAAATTTCCATCCTGGTGATTTATCACTTGCATCAACTTTCACACGAATACCTTGTGCTTTTAATTGACTTTCAATTTCATAAGCTTTATCTAAAACACCATCTTTTTGTTGTTGGATTGGAATAATCATTAATTGTGTTGGAGCCACTCTTGGTGGTAATACCAAACCATTGTCATCACCATGCACCATGATAATAGCACCTAATAAACGTGTAGAAACTCCCCATGATGTTTGATAAACATATTTTTGTTGATTATCTTTATCTAAGAATTTCATATCAAAAGCTTTCGCAAAACCATCACCGAAATAATGTGATGTTCCTGATTGTAAAGCTTTTCCGTCATGCATCAAAGCTTCAATTGTATATGTTTCTTCAGCTCCTGCAAATTTTTCTCTCTCTGTTTTTCTACCAGTTAGCATTGGAATAGCTAATAATTCTCTTGCTGTTTGTTCATAAATACCTAACATTCTCATTGTTTCTTCTCTTGCTTCTTTTGCAGTAGCATGAATTGTATGTCCTTCTTGCCATAAGAATTCTGAACCTCTTAAGAATGGTCTTGTTGTTTTTTCCCAACGGACTACACTACACCATTGGTTATATAACTTTGGTAAATCTCTATATGAATTAATAATTTTTGCATAATGTTCACAGAATAATGTTTCAGAAGTTGGTCGAATCACTAAATTTTCTTCTAATTGATCCAATCCTCCTCTTGTAACAACTGCACACTCTGGAGCAAACCCTTCTACATGATCTGCTTCTTTTTTTAATAATGATTCGGGGATTAACATCGGCATATAAACATTTTCATGTCCAGTTTCTTTAAATTTTTTGTCCATATATGCTTGAATCATTTCCCACAAAGCATATCCGTAAGGTCTATAAATAATAAACCCTTTTACACTTGAATAATCCATTAACTCTGCTTTACGACATACATCTGTATACCACTTTGCAAAGTCAACATCTCTTGATGTAATTGCATCATTTTTAATATTGTTTTTTGCCATCTTTATACAATCTCCCTTTTTTATACTTACTCACCTATTATACAAGAAATACCAAAAAATGCAATGTATCAAATATCGAAAAAACCTATAACACCCTTATTCTTCAATCAACTCTTTCAATCTTTGAACCGTTTCCTCTACACTTAATGATGTTGTATCTATTTTTAAGGTTGAAAGTCCTTCATAACAAGATAATCTTTCAATACTTCTTGTAATAACATCATGTTTTCTTATCCCTAAACGAATATCTTTTTCTAATTGCTTTTTTAACTTATCTTCATCACATATCAAAGACAATTGTATCACATCAACATCCTTCAAATCTAAACGCTTCATCAAATCATCAATAATACTTTGTTCATGCATAACCCAACCAAAAATAACATAATCAATACATGAACAATGTATAAAACTATTTAATTGAAAAGCAATATTATTCATAACCATATCTTTTGTTTCATCATTCACAACAAAGGGATTCATATCCCAACACCAATCACCATCTAAAAAGGCACTGTGTTCAAGTTCATATTTTAGCTTTTGACAAACTGTTGTTTTTCCAATCCCCATTGTACCACCAACACATATTAACTTCTTCATCTTATTTTTCTCCTAACAAAAACTAGGTATAATGATTATACCTAGAATTTTAAAAATTTTCTTACTGAAACAAAACTTCCAATCAAACCAACACCACAACCAAGTCCCAATAAAACACCACTTGCTTGCCAAATAAATGGGAACGGTTCTCTTAAAGACATCATTACTGGTACAATAGTTAATGCATTATTATAGAGAGCAGTATATCCAAAATAAAGCACAAGGAAAGGAATAATTGTTCCTAAAGCTCCGATAAAAATACCTTCTAACATATATGGTAAACGAATAAACCAGTTACTTGCTCCTACCATTCTCATAATACTAATTTCTGTTTGTCTTGAAGTAATTGTTAATTTGATTGTATTGGCAATCATAAACAATGCAAGAATTGTCAATACCACAACAAAAACAGCTCCTCCATTACGAATCATCTCTAAACTATCAACTAACGATGTCGTTGATGATCCTCCATAAGTTACTTCATTGATATTTTCAATTTCATCTATTTGACTAGCCACTTGTTGCAATTGTTTTGTATCATTCACTTCAACATTATATGCTGATCCCAACGGATTATTTTTACGATAATTTTCAAATAATTTTTTTCCATCATCACTTTGTGATTCAATCAATTTATCTAATTCATCACTTTTAGAAGAAAATTCAACATGCTTAACACCCTCGATAGCCTCAATTTTAGGTTGAATTTTTTGAGCTTCTTTATCACTCAATTCTCTTTCCAGTTTTACATAAATTGTCAAACTGTTTTCAATGCTGTAAGTCATATCTTGGATATTCACTGCCACAACACCAATCACAGCAATCAAAACCAATGTAATTGTCACTGCAAATACAGATGATACTGACATAACACCATTACGCCAAATATTCTTAATCGCTGTTTTACAATGTTTTGGGAAGTTTTTTACACAACTTATGAATTCCATCCAACATAACCTCCTGTGCTTGTATCTGTTTTTATACATCCATCTTCAATTTGAATTGTTCTGTTTTTATACTTTTGA
>CALDMQ010000193.1 GCA_937917505.1 uncultured Erysipelotrichaceae bacterium
TTTCATTCTGTCTTCTACTGCTTTTGCAAATTCAACTTGATGATCATTTACATGCTCATCAAATTTAAACATTCTTGGAACAACAATTGGTGTTTTTCCAACTTGTAGTGGCATAATAAAACTAGATGGACCTCCATGAGTTATTACTATTCTTGCTTCGTTAACTAATTTAATCATTTCATGATATGGATATAATTTTTGCCATTTACAATACTTTGGCTCATAAGTGCTATATCCAATTTGCATAATAACTTCATCTTCAATAATTTTTTCTTTTTTTAAATTATCTACATACTCAATTAATCTATTAAATTGTTGTTCATGTGTTCCTACTGTAACAAATATCATAACTATCCCACCTTAAAAAATACTTCCTAAATTTATAGCTTTAGGATACACTTTTTTCATTTCTTCCCACTGCACAATAAATTTATCGGTAACTGGATAACACATTTTCCCTGCGATTGTAGGGGCATCTATTCTATCAAACACTTCAATGTAAATAGTTTTTGCTCCAAATAATTTTCCTAACCAAAAAAACGGAACTGCCGCTGCAGCACCAGAAGAAATTATAAGATCAGGTTAACAACCATATACCTTTTCACCTTTGAGCAAACTCCTAGCATCCTCTTTATCAAAAGTCACCCAAAATCTATCTTTATTTTTCCAAAATGGTTTTAACATATACAGATGCGTTAAATGTCCTCCAGAAGATCCAACTAGACAAATTTTTAATTTTTTTTCCATGTTTATTTCTGATTTTATTGCCATTATTTCAACTCTTTTCTTTTTTCATATTTTCAATTACTTCGCTCCTTCTCTTTTAATAACCGAAGTAATTGTTTTCATAAATATTTTAAAATCACTTTTTATATTTTTTTCACTAATATATTTCACATCTATTTGACATCTATCCGCAAAATCAATATCACTTCTACCACCTACTTGCCATGGCCCTGTAATAGCTGGTTTACATTGTATGATGGTATTATATGTATCTCCCATATCTTTGATTTCTCTTACTAGATATGGTCTTGGTCCTACTAATGTCATTTCTCCCTTTAAGACATTCAAGAACTGTGGAAATTCATCTAATGATGACTTTCTTAATTTATGTCCAAGCTTTGTAATTCTAGGATCATTTTCTAACTTCTTGTTTGTTTCATATTCTTGTTTAATCTTTTCATCAGATTCCATAAGTTCATAAAGTATCTCATCAGCATTAGGAACCATAGTTCTAAATTTATACATCTTAAATAGTTTCCCATCTTTTCCTATTCGTTCCTGAAGAAATATAATGGGATTGTAATCATGGTCTTTGATGTATGAAATCTTAACAACAATACTTAAAAATACAGTCACTAAACAACCACATAATCCAACAATAATATCAAACATACGATATATAAATTTAATAAATATCGACGGTTGATAACTACTTACATCTGATTTAACTAATTCCATCTTTATTCCTCCCCTCAAACTAAAAACTCAACAAATATGAAAAAAGGGTAGGCTTCGCCCATCCTTTCACACAAAGGATCTGTTGAGTATGACCTTCATTCTCTTGTAACGTAACACAGCAACGATTACTCAATCATGAATTTTGTTTATATACATATTCATTTTCATCATGAAAAAAGTGAGTACAAAGTGAGTACTTTTCATGGTTTATACAACAAAAAAATGTACCCCCCCCCGACGCTTTTTTCTGTAGTATGTTTTCACATCATTAAATTGAAAAAACTCACAATATATCTTGATTTTTTATGTGTCTTGAAGCATAATACTTTAAGAATATGTATCATTCATACTTATATTACAAATTTTGAGTAAAAAGTCAAGTATAAATGACATATTTCTAATTTAATATTATAGGAGGTTTATATGTCAGATTACGAAATGAATCAAAATGATGAAGAAATTGAAATTAACTTAGGGGAATTGTTTCAGTTATTAAAAAAGAATACAAAAATGATTATTCTATCTATGTTGGTTAGTACTCTTATATTAGGTATATTTACTGTATTTATTATAGATAAGAAATATGAATCAACATCACGTCTATTCTTAAAACCAGATGTTAGTGAAGGTATTGCTGATTATTCTCAAATTAATTCTAATAACTTAATGGTTAATAACTATGTTGAAATGTTAAAGGGAAATAATATTCAAAGTCAAGTAGCTAAAGACTTAAAGATAGAACCTGAACAAGTCAATCAATATTTAAGTATTTCTAATGAAGCGAACACTCAAATTATTTCTATTACTGCTAAAACTAATGATGCAAAATTAAGTAAAGATATTGTAGATACAACAGTTGATACTTTTACTCAAGTTGCTAGAGAAACTTTAAATGTTAACAATATTACTGTTGTTGATGAAGCTAAAATTGCTACTGATCCTGTATCTCCAAGCCTTAAATTAAATTTATTAATTGGTGCGTTTATAGGTGCTTTTGTAAGTATTGGATATTTATTTATTAAATTTATGTTAGACACTCATATCCACAATAAAGAAGAAGCTGAAAAATATTTAGGTATTCCTATGCTAGGTTCTATCCCTTGGTTTGAGGATTAACATATGCAATTTATTGATATTCATGGACATTATGCTTGGGATATAGATGATGGAATGCCTTCGAAAGAGGATGCTATAAAAGCTTTACAATTAGCTGTAGATAATCATATTTCTACAATTGTTGCGACTCCTCATATTGTTCCAGGTTCTCATACTCAAAAAGATATTAACGATATTAAAGAACGTATTCATGATTTAAAGTTATTAGCTCAAGATTTTCATATTCATGTTTATGAAGGTTGTGAACTCTTTTTTAATCATGATTGTGTTGATTCTATTCATAACCAACTTTTTATTCCTTTTGAAAATACACCCTATGTTTTAATTGAATTTGACGTAAGAAAAGAATTGGGTGATGAATTTGAGGTTGAAGATTATTTATATGAATTAGAAGTTGCAGGTTATACACCTATTATTGCACATGCTGAAAGATATTTTAAAAAGAATATTGATATTGAAAGAATTCAACATTTTATTGATAATGGATATATTATCCAAATTAATTCTTCTAGTTTGCTTGGTATTCATGGACGTACTGTTCAAAACAATGCTTATCGCCTTATTGATGAAGGTCTTGCTCATGTTATTGCCAGTGATACACATAGATGCGAAGGAAGACGTATTCCTAATTTATCAACATGTTTTCATCTTCTTTCTAAAAAATATGATTATCACATTCTAAAAACACTTATGTATGATAATCCTTATCATATTCTTCATAATGAATCTATTGAACATATTTCAATAAAAAAATCTTTTTTTAAAAAACTATGGAATCGAGGTAATTAAGAATGGCTCAAAAAAAGAAAAAAACAAGAAAAACTTTAAATATACTAGATACTCAAAGAAAACATAATCAATTTGATTATACTGAAATCTTTAGAAATATTCGTACAAATATTGAATTTTCAACTGTTGGTAAAGATTTAAAATCAATAGCTATCACTTCTACTCAACCAGGAGAAGCTAAGTCAACAACATCTATTAATTTAGGCTATATCTTTGCTACAAAATATGAACGTGTCTTATTAATCGATTGTGATTTAAGAAAAACTATGTTACATAGATATATGAAATTATCTAATAAACAAGGTTTAACAGATGCTCTACTTGATTTTGATAGACATCATGTCTATAACCCAGATTATTTTCAAAAAATATCTAATTCTTCTTTTGCAGGTAATTTATTTATACTAACTGGTGGAGTTCATGTTCCTAATCCATCTGAATTATTAGGATCAGAAATCTTTAATGAGTATATTCAAGTACTTAAAAAGAATTTTGACTTTATTATTATTGATTGTGCGCCAGTAGGTACTATTTCTGATTCCATTCCAGTTGGTCATGCTGTTGATGGAACTATCTTTGTTGTTTCGTCAAAAGATACAAAACGTAAAGATGCAGCTGCTTGTATTAAACTTCTTCAAAGAAATAATGTCAACCTTTTAGGTAGCATTCTTACTAAATCAGATGCTGGTTCTGGTAGTTACTCATATTATTACTATTAATGAAAAAATCAACTTTCACTCTACTTATCATTCTTATAATAAGTATGATTACCGCTTTAGTCTTTTATAATCAATATGACATTTACAAAGAAAGAGAACAATTACAAGAACTTGCTAACAAACAAACACATAAAGAAGTTAAGCCTTCAAAAACAACAATCCAATGTATAGGAGACAGTTTAACTTTAGGAGATTCAAAAACATCCTATCCTGCTATTTTGTCCGATTTAACACATCTACCTATTAACAAATTTGGTGGAAAATATGATCAAACAATAGACATAGCAATACGTATGGGGAAAACAAAAATCATGACAAACAATGTCACAATACCTGCAACTCCCACTCCTGTTGAAATCAATATTTATGATAAAGATAATAATCTCTTAGATGTTCTTAAAAATTCTGGTAATAATTTTTCTTCAGTAGAAATAGATGGTATTACCGGAAAATTAAAATATAATTCTGATAAAAAAGAACATGTATTTATAAGAAATCAAAAGGGTGATGAAAAAATAATTTCACAACCCACTCAAATAAAAGCACAATATCCAACATTTAATAAAAATGATATTGCTATTATTTTTACTGGAACTTACGATTCTTATTTTACTAACAGTATTTTTAAAACAATTACATATCAAAGGGGTATTATTAATCAACTCAAAACAAAAAAATATATCGTTGTTTCTTTAACCTCTAAAAGACGTTTCCCAATTGTTGATGATATGAATAAAGTTCTTCAAGAAGAACACGGAGAACATTTCCTTGACTTTAGAAGTTATCTCCTTGAATCAGGACTCAAAGATGCACAAATAACACCTACTGCTCAAGATAAAAATGATCTTGCTAACCATTATATTCCATCAAGCCTTTTAAAGGCAGATAAACTCAATGGAAACGCCTCATTCAACGAATTACTTGCAAAACAAATCATACAGAAAATGGTCGATCTTCAATACATAGATAAATCATATATTTCTCAACAAAAAGATTTGTAACGAATAAATATAAATCTAAAATGCGTTTTTACAAAATAAGA
>CALDMQ010000194.1 GCA_937917505.1 uncultured Erysipelotrichaceae bacterium
TGAAATATCTCAATCCCTGTTTTTTATGTTATACCAATCTTCTTTTAACATAACCATGAGTATATTATTAGTATATTTATTACTATCTTTCATTTCATTTTTTAAAATATCTTCTTGTTTAAATTGTCATTTTAAATAAATTTCTAGTTCTAATCAATGCAATTACAGTTCCTTTGAGTAGATTCATAAATAGCGATATGAAAATCAGCCCAACGTAAGTTTCAATCAATTTCATTAATAACACTTTCTTTAATAATATGACTATGAGGTGTTATGATGAAAAAGAAATAATAGTCATCACTGTTAATCGCATTTATTATATAAGAAACAACTTTATCTTTTGTGGAAATTTCTTTATTTCCTGTTAGTTGTATAACTTTGGTGTTAAATAGATAATAGTTTTGGTTGGAGTATATTTTAATATCTTCTGTTTAAGCAAGTCTTATAATAAAACAATCTTTTTTAACTATTTATTTCATATTAATCATCTTAAATATGATTATAATATATTTTCATAATTCATATATGAATATCATATATTTGAATGGTGATATTATGAAAAAAGTATTAATCATTATATGTATGTTTTTAATGATGGTTACACCAGTAAAAGCAGTTGATTTTGTAGGAAAATCATATGTTGTGATGGATAGTTATAATCGTAATGTTCTTGCTAGTCAAAATGAACATCATATTCAAAGTGTGGCTTCTATATCTAAAATCATGACTGCGATTGTCGCAATTGAAAATGCATCTTTAGATGATGTTTATACAATTGGTGATGAAGTGAATCAAGCATGGGGAAGTGGTGTCTATATACATATAGGCGATCAAATCAGTTTAAGAGATTTACTTCATGGACTTATGTTAAGAAGTGGGAATGATGCAGCGAATGTTATTGCAAAGAATATTGGTGGTGATATTGAGACTTTTGTATCTATGATGAATCAAAAGGCTAAGGAACTTGAGATGAATGATTCTTATTTTTCTAATCCAACAGGATTGGATGAAGAAGATAAAGGGAATTTATCAAGTGCTTATGATATGGCTTTGCTAATGTCGTATTGTAGTCAAAATGCTTTATTTAATGATATTGTATCTAAAGAAAGTTATATCAGAGAAGATGGTGGAGGTACTTGGAAAAATAAAAATCGTTTATTAAAAGAGTATGAATATTGTGTTGGTGGAAAAACAGGATTTACCAAGAAAGCCAAAAGAACACTTGTAACACGTGCGATTAAAGATAACATATCTTTGGTTATTGTTACTTTAAATTGTGGGAATGATTTTGAATTTCATGAAAAAATGTATGAAGAATGTTTTGAAAAGTATGAAAATTTACTTGTTTTACCCAAAGGAATATATCAATATCACGGGCATTCTTTTTTAATTGATGAAGATTTGTATTATTGTGGGAAAGAGAAAGTGAAACCCACTTTTGAACTTGTAAATGACCAATTCCAAGTTTATGTATCTCAAAACCAAATCTATAAAACCAAAAATAATTACCCTCTTAATATTATTTTACGTTATTGGTTGATTTTATTAGGAGAATGTTTTAATGGCTAGATTATGGCGATATGGGATGTCTGTTTTTTTAATTTGTGGACTTTTAACTGAAAGAGAAGAAGACCTTGTGAATGCAATAATGGACACACCATTTATGGTGTTGGATCTTGTGATGACTCTTGTTTTATCTGCGTGTTTATGGGGAGGGTTTTTAAAGATCATTGAAAAGACAGGTTTTATGAACTATGTTTCTTTTCTTTTTTATCCGTTGTTAAAATGGATTTACGGTCCTGTACTTGATAAAGAAGATGTCTATGTCTATCTTTCTTCTAATATAACCGCTAATCTTTTAGGACTTGGAACACTTGCAACGTTATCAGGAATCAAAGCATTTAAGAAACTTCATCAAATCAATCCTCACCCTCAGTATCCAAGTCGTCCTATGATGACACTTGTGATTATGAATACAGCAGGTATGTGTTTATTTCCATCGTCTATGATTATGCTTCGTCAACAATTTTGTAGTGAAAATGTTTATGTTTTTTATCCTTATATGTTATTGATTTCATTTGTGATTATTATAGTTGGTTTATGGATTCAAAGGATGATTGATCATGAATAAAATCATTATTATTTTTTTAGGTATTGTTTTTATTGATGGGATTTTAAAAAGAAAAAATATGTTTGATTATTTTATAGAAGGTGTTAAAGAAGCATTATCTTTGTTTAAACCACTTTTTACAACATTAGTTGCATTTATGTTATTTGTGACATGTATGCGAAATAGTGGATTTATAGATATATTAGGAAAATTACTTGCACCAGTATTGGATATTTTTCAGATACCTGTAGATATTGCGGTGTTGTCATTGTTAAGACCAGTCAGCGCAAATGCTTCACTTTCTTTTTTATACTCCATTTATGAATTCTTTGGAATTGATCACCCAGTGAGTTTACTTGGAACTTTGATTCAAAGTGGAAGTGATACAACTTTATATGTGATTACTTTATATTTTTCTTCTATACATTTGAAAAAAACAGGATATTGTTTATGGATTGGCTTGTTCATGGACTTTCTTGCAATCATGATAGCTATCATGTTCTATTTAAAAGTATTTGTATAATTGAAATATCTGTGTATAATGGAGAGGAAAGGACGTGAGACTATGGAAAGACTACAAAAGGCAATTGCGAACAGTGGCTATACGTCACGTAGAAAAGCAGAAGATTTAATTCGTGCTGGAAGAGTTGAAGTCAATGGTGAAGTCGTAAGTGAATTAGGATTTAAAGTCAAACAAGGCGATTTGATTATGATTGATGGAAAAGCATTAGAGGGAGAAAACAAAGTTTATTATGTTTTCTATAAGCCTAAGAGTTGTATTTGTACTTTAAGTGATGAATTAGGAAGAAAGACAGTTATTGATTATTTTGAAGGTATTAAAGAACGTATTTATCCAGTAGGACGTTTGGATTATGATACAACAGGACTTTTATTTATGAGTAATGATGGGGAATTTGCAAATTTAATGATGCACCCAAGTTCTCATTTAGAAAAAGTTTATGAAGTCACTGTCAGTGGACTTGTTACTGGAGAAACATTGCATAAGTTAGAAAAAGGTATTTATTTAGAAGGTGTCAAGACTCTACCATGTAAGATTAAAGTTGTAGGTAAAGATGTTGAGCATCAAACAACAATGTTAATGATTAAACTTGTAGAAGGAAAAAATAGACAAGTTAAGAAAATGTTTGAAACAATGGGACATAAGGTGAAAAGACTTCATCGTAGTCAAATTGGTTTAATTCAATTAAAAGGTTTAAAACCTGGAGAATATCGTATTTTAAAACCACAAGAAGTCAAAGACTTAAAGAAAATGGCTCTTTATAAAAAGGAAAGAAATGCCCAAAGAAGATAGTGTATAACCTCACTGTGTTTGTCTATAATAGGCAATAGGAGGTTACATCATGCGTAGTGTTGTGAGTGAAAATCAAAAGAGTGAATGTTGTGGAATATGTGGTTCGCATGAACCATTTATAGAACATATGAAACTCGAGGGTGTTTATTTTTTATGGTGTCGTAAATGTCACACCATTACATTTTTTAGAAAACCTCAAAATCTTTTGAAACAAAAAGAAATTGAAAAACAAATGAATGTCTTTATGAAAGGTAAATGAAAATGGATAGTTCATCGAACTATCCATTGCTTTTTATTCGTTTACAATTGCACCAACTGGGCAGCTTTCAGCAGCTTCTTTAGCAGCATCTGCTAATTCAGCAGGAACTTCACCAATGATGTTTTCTGCTAATCCATCAGCGTTTAAATCAAATACTTCTGGACATACTGCAGTACAAGCACCACAACCGATACAAGAATCGTTAACTTTATACATTTGTTTTACCTCCTATAATTTTATATACATATTATAAACGAAATCACATTATTTTTAAAGTTTAATTTCATAATTTTTAAGAGTTATGTTATAATAGGGACGGTGATGAAAATGGAAAAACAATCAAGAATACAAAAATATAAAGAATTAAGAGAAGAAATGAAAGAAGAAGTGGCTATCAATAGGCATATTGATACAATATCTGTAGATGAAGATGATGATTTCTTAGCTTTTATACCAAAACCAAAACAAGAAGATATGAATGATACATTAATGAATCCTTTATCTTATGAAACATTAGATGAAGATTCAAATGTGCAACATGCTTTAAATGAAGCTAAGGTGAATATGGGTAAAGAACAATTTAATACACGTTTAGATATTTTAAATAAGATAAAAAAAGAAGAAGTTCAACAACCTCGTCATATGGAAGAAGAACATATTTATGAAGAAAAACAAGAAGAACCAAAAAAGATGTCTTTATTAGAAAAACTTGCTGCTATGTCACCTGAAGAAGATGCTGAAGAATTAAGAAGGTACGAAGAAGAAACAAGTATTGAAGAATTGGTAAAATCACAAAAGAGTGAAAAGAAATCTAAAAAAGAAAAAGTTGTTATTGAGGAATATGACGAAGATGAAGATGATGGTGAAGAAGAAAATAAGGTTGTAAAAGTTTTAAATTATGTTATTTTAGTCTTTATTGTTATTTTCTTAATATTAATAGGTTTTATTGTCAAACAAATGTTTTTTTAAACTAAGGGGAACCTTAGTTTTTTAAAGAAAGAGGGTATATGTTATGAAAAAGATTTCAATAGCTATTGATGGGCCAGCTGCTGCAGGAAAATCAACAATCGCAAAAATGGTTGCAAAGAATTTAAATTATACTTATATTGATACAGGAGCAATGTATCGTTGTGTAGCTTATTATGCATTAAAAAATCGTATTTCTTATGAAGATGAGAAACAGGTTTGTGAATTGTTAAAGAACATTGATATTCAAATGTATCCTGATGGAACAATTCATTTAAATAAAGAAGATGTAACATCTTTTATTCGTGAAAATGAAGTTTCTATGGGAGCAAGTGTGGTTTCGCAATATCAACTAGTAAGAGAGTTCTTAGTTGATAAACAAAGAGAAATGGCTCAAGGTGGTGGTGTCATTTTGGATGGACGTGATATTGGAACTGTTGTTTTAAAAGATGCTGAACTTAAGATTTATCAAGTTGCAAGTATTGAGTGTCGTGCTTTAAGAAGACATAAAGAAAATCAAAAACGTGGGCTTGAATCCGATTTAGAAGCAATCAAAGAAGATATTGCAAAACGTGATGAACAAGATATGAATCGTGAAATTTCTCCACTTAAAAAAGCTGATGATGCTATTGAAATAGATACATCAGATATGACTTTAGAAGAAGTTGTAGGACGAGTGATGGAATTGATTCAAGAAAGAATTCAAGATTAAAAGAAGGGAAGTGAAAACATGTTACAAGGTATTGTTGCTATTGTAGGACGTGCTAATGTTGGTAAGTCAACAATTTTTAATCGTATTGTTGGTGAACGTGTTTCTATTGTTGAAGATATTCCAGGAGTTACGCGTGATCGTATTTATGCGAATGCTTCATGGTTAACAAGAGATTTTCGTGTAATTGATACAGGTGGTATTGAATTAGAGGATGCTTCTTTTACAGAACAAATTAAGATGCAAGCTGAGATTGCTGTTGAAGAAGCAGATGTGATTTTGTTTGTTGTGAATGGTAGAGAGGGTATAACAAATGAAGATATGTTTGTTGCACGTATGCTTCAAAAATCAAGAAAACCAATTATTTTAGCCGTTAATAAAATTGATGACCAAATTTATAGAGATAACATTTATGATTTTTATAATTTAGGAGTAGGAGAGCCTATTGCTGTTTCTGGAAGTCATGGTATTGGTATTGGTGATGTTTTAGATCAAATTATTCAATTATTACCGGAACAAAAAGAGGAAGAAGATGTTGATGAAATTCGTTTTTCAATTATTGGTAGACCAAATGTTGGAAAATCATCATTAACAAATGCATTATTAGGTGAAGAGCGTGTTATTGTTTCTGATATTGAAGGAACAACACGTGATGCGATTGATACGGCTTTTGAAAAGGATGGACAAAAATATCGTGTTATTGATACAGCAGGTATG
>CALDMQ010000195.1 GCA_937917505.1 uncultured Erysipelotrichaceae bacterium
TTAGGGTTGTCTGTGGATGTGTCTTATAAGCAAAATGGAGATTGTTTAAGTATAAGTGTTGAAGATAGTGAGTTAGGGAAATTTATTATCAGTGATGGATATAAATATGGACTTATTTTAAGATATCCAAAGGATAAAGTTGAAGTTACAAATTATGCTTATGAACCATGGCATATGCGTTATGTAGGTGTTGAACTAGCGACAGAACTTCATGAAAAACAAATGACTTTAGAAGAGTATTATGGTGAGTAAAAATGAAAAGGAGGGTGAAATGTGAAAATATTAAAATTATTATTGGTTTTTGTACTGCTTGTAGGGTGTTCAAAACCACAAGATAAAATTGCAAAAACAAAAAAAGAAGAAAAACAAGATCCCACTGTTTCATTTGTGGCTGTTGGTGATAATGTGATGCATGAAAGATTGTTAATAGATGCAAAAACATCAAATAGTTATGATTTTAAACCATACTATGAAAATATCAAGCCATATATACAAGAAGCAGATTTAGCATTTATTAATCAAGAAACAGTATTAGGTGGTAGTGCATCAGGTTTTCCAGAGTTTAGTACACCTGATGAAATGGCAAGAGATTTACAGGATGTCGGTTTTGATATTATCAATGGAGCAACTAATCATGCTTTAGATAAAGGGAAAAATGGCTTATTACATTCTATTCAAGTTTTTTCAAAATATCCAAATTTGACATATATTGGCTTATATGAATCTCAAGAAAAAAGAAATCATATAGAAATAGTTGAAAAGAATGGTATTAAAATTGCTTTCTTATCTTATAATCAATATACAAATAATCATATGATGCCTAATTCTTATTGTATGAATTTATTTAATGAAGATGTGATTAAAAAAGATGTGAAGAAAGCTAAAGGTATGAGTGATTTTGTGATTGTATCATGTCATTGGGGGAATGAATATTCTACAAAGCCAGATAGTTTTTAAAAGAAGTATGCTCAGTTATTTGCTGATTTAGGTGCAGATGTTATTCTAGGAACACATACACATACTTTAGAACCTGTAGAATGGATTGAAGGTAAAAATGGGCATAAGACATTGGTTGCTTATAGTTTAGGTAATTTTATTCATGGTATGTTAGAAGAAGAAACTCAATTAGGTGGTATGTTATCGTTTGATTTAAAGAAGAAGGACAATGAATGTTCTATTGAAAATATAGTTTTAACACCTGTAATGAATCATTATACAGCATCAAATTTGAAAGATGTTTATAACACAAGAGAAAATTTTACAGTTTATCGTTTAAAAGACTATAATGAAAAGCTTGTATCAGAACATGCTTTGAATTACTACAAAAATCGTTCTATTCAATATTCAAAAATGCAAGAGATTGTGAAACAAAGAATTAAAGGCATTGATGTAGATATGTAAAAGTTAAGATATATGTTCGTGTAACCTATATGTAACCGTAGATGTGTATAATCTATTTATACATAAGTATAAAAATAAGATATATAATTGTTTATAGAGATAATTGTACATAGATAAGTACAATGCTAAAAGTGGTAATTACGTTTCAAGTTATAGAGACGTTTTTACAAATATTAGAATTGGGCAGAAAGTAGGAACTTGAAAAGAGTTCCTACTTTTTGTCGAATCAGTTATACATGTTAGAAGTAAAAAATATTTCATTTTGTTGTTTTTATGTAAAGTTAATCAAATAAAAATACAAGTAGAAATTAAAGTCTACTTGTACTTATTTTTTGTCCTAAGTGATAA
>CALDMQ010000196.1 GCA_937917505.1 uncultured Erysipelotrichaceae bacterium
ATGTCAATCACCATCCTGTCAATGATGGTTTTGGATACTGACATTCCCCAAATGCTTTTGTCTTCATCATCTTCTTCATCATCATCTATAAGCATGTCGTGCAAGCAGCTTAGAGCGTATGCAGCGTGTAGCATGTATGGTTTATCGCTAACCTCCCAAGGTTCATTCATCAGAATATCTAATTCTGACTCTTCATATGATTTATATTTATTATTCTTCATCGTCAGGCAATATGGGTTTGAAATAATGTTCATGACATTCAGCTTAACTACCCTGTACAGAACTTGGCTAATCGGCTCATTTTCCTGATGAATACAGGAGAATATTGCGTGAGCCACATTATCAGTGCTCCCATGACATACAGCGCCGCATTTCCCATCTTTATGCGCTATAATCAGTATATCAGCATCATCTCCCATGATTTCAGTTGCTTTTTTAATCAATTGGTTTGTACGATTTTCCATATCATCTATATTTTATAAAATTACACTGACTTAATCACTTAAAATATCATCAAATCCAATGAAATATCTACAATGCTCTCCACCCTTTTTCCATTTTGGCGGGATATTATTGTACGGACCTTTTTCCTTTTCAAGGTCAATGTCATATCTCCAGCAATCATACCTATCAAAACAAGCACGCGCCTTACATTTTTTATTGTTTGTACTTAGTTTGAAAAATGCCCTCTTGCTAATTTCAGTGGCTGTTTTCTTGAATTGAGCTGAAAACCGTTCAGGTATTTTTCCTATAGACCATATATCATTTGATTTGAACAATGTTTAATAAAATATCTTGTTTTTCCCTTGCCTCCAAGAATCATGTTTTTATCTTTTGTTTCAACAACAGGATGGATCCTGAGACATGTATTACCAATAACTTCAAAATATTCAGGTGGATGATTTAACAGGTTGTTCCAATATGCACAATCATAACAGATAGATTTCTTTTTCATAATATGGTTCAACCTGTTGTTGTCATTGTATCCATGAAGTAAAATACGAACCCCACATTGCTTGCAATATTTTATACTATTCAATAATGACTTCATATTAAATTTCTATAGAATTGAAAATGCTTGAAATTTCATCATCACGTATCCCAAGATAAATCAATGTAGTGTTTAGATTGTTATGTTTGAATATCCTGTTAAGATACAATAAGGTTCTGTCATCTCTTCCTCCTTTTTCATACACATATCTTCCAAATGTTTTTCTAAATGTATGTGTACTGAAGTTTTCAATATCAAGGTTATACTTCACAATCCAAGATTTCAGTGTCCTGTTTATGTATTGGATTGTCACTGATTTTCCGTTATTTCTTTTGCCGGTTATGATAAAATCATTTTTATTCGGCTTACCCATACGTTCGTATAGTAAATTAAAATGTTCTGATGCATTTTGACCAATTGGTATAACATGTGTCTTATTTGTTTTTTGTGCTGTAATTACAATTTTTCTTTTATCAAGAATATCAATCCATTTTAATCTGCACACATCAGAAAATCGTAATCCTGTACAGAATGACAGAATACAATAACATGCCCACCAGTATTTCTTTTCATCAATTAATGATTGAACCAGCCTCTGATAATCTTCGTATATTGGTTTTTGTTTTAATGTTTGAAGCAAAAGTACCCCCTTAAAACATCAAAACAAAAAAATCTTTCATGTTTCACTATTTAAAGAAAGTTAAACATATTATAAACAATTGGTTCATAGGTATATAAATAATATATTTGGATGTATTTTCATTGTTTGTGTTCGATACATATATACCTTAATATATATGCGTACAATAAAAGAGGCGAACCACTATTGCAGAACGCCTCTTTACAACCCCTTTTCAATAAATACTTATATCAATAATCAAACACCGGTGTGCCCAAAACCTCCTTCGCCTCTGTCTGTATCTGATAGATTGTCGCTTTCAACAAATGTATCAGCAATATAGTTTGAAATAACCATTTGAGCAATTTTTGTACCTGCTTTTACAATAAATGAGAAGTTTTCATTACTTTTTATAATAACGCCAACATTGCCTCTGTAACTTTCGTCTATCGTTCCCAAAATCACATCTGCATCAAATCTTTTAGGTGTATCCAAATTATAGAAATAACCCTCTATACCCTTTACAGAGAATCCGCTGCGAGGGCGAATTTGAGCTTCAGTGCCTGGGTTAAGTTCAATCTTAAAGTCAAGAGGAATCACGTTTCTTCCTTTGTTAATGATAGCATCTTCAGGAAGGTATAAGTCATATCCAGCAGCACCATTTTCAGCTCTTTGTGGTAATTTCGCATTTTCTGAAAGTAATTGAATTTTAATCATAATTGTTTTTGTTTTTTATTTAAACTTTGTTTTAAAATCATTATATACTCGCTTTCCAACATTGCTGATTTTTTCAGCATTTTTCTTGTTGAATAAATTCTTCTGTCTTCACCAATAGCTTCATCAAAATCAAATAATGTAAGCTCACCTATATCATCAGGTTCTATTTGAAGATCTGGAGGAACAACTCTCCAATACTTTTTATTTACAGAAATAATATCTCCGTATGCTGCTTTGATTAAAGACTGTCTTAAAGTACCAGTAATCTTAGCGGCTTCACTTATTGATTTGAATATAGCAACAAGCTTGTATGATGAATCAAAAGCAACTATTGTTGTTGGTGAGTTATTGGTTTCCACCTGGTTCATTTGCCCTGTCTTTAATTAAAGTATTGACATATGTTTTCATCGATAAAAGCTAAAAACAGAAATACAAGTTCATACGCAACAAGAATATGACCATCAGTATTCTGGTAGAAGAGTTCTGATGTTTTCTTATTCGATTCCTTTACGAGATGTTCTATAAAGTGCCTGTTAGCTCTCATAAAAATCTTATAATCAATGTACTCTTTTCCAGTTTCTTCAAAATATCTACTATAGTCAAAAACCAGATTTGAATCTTGAAGCATGCCAAAGTAGACTTCTGGAAAATCAGATATGAGCTGGTCATTTATTTCTGCTTTGCTTTTTAGCATATTTGATTTATAATCCATATTTATTCGCCCATGTTATAATCGTACACATCCATGATCTTTGTTTCGACAATGCTTTCGATTTCAAAGTCAGCCATACTTTGCTTCATTCCGTCCATAAAGTTATTGTAAGCACCGATAAAGTCTTTTGCTTGAACGAGAATATACTGACCAACTCTCTTTTCTTCACCATTCTTCTCATTTACTTCAATATAAGCAACCTTTACCTTATACCATCTATCACCATCTTCAACGAAGAAGATTTCTGAGATGTTTGATTTCTTTACAGCAGACACAGAGAACTCACCAGAAATAAAGCATTGCATTTCCTTTGTGATATTCGCTTCAGCTTCAGTGAATGAAAGCGCATTTACAAGATAAAGTTCTGTTACTCTTTTGTTAAATCCGTTTGACATCGTTTTGTCAAAGCTCACTTTAGTTTCAATCCATTCAGACATAATTTTCTTTTTTAAATGTGTTATTTGATTTGTTCCAATATAATGTATTCTGCATTTGACGGTATTTTGTCTGGAAGTATTATTCTGGGATATTTTCTTAATTCCCAGTTTTCACCATCCATTCCAAATGATTTAAATTTAAACGTCTCATAATTGTCACCAATCTTTAGACAAATATGACAATTGCATTTTGGATGATCCTTTATAAGATTCTTCCAATTTAATTTTTCTACATCCATTTAATGTTGTTTTAATGTACTATAATGCATAATAGTATTACCTGTATAGTAAGTTTTATAAAAGTGAAACTGTTCTGTTTGTAAATGTCTGATATATAACGCAATAATTTTTCAATATTTATTTTTTCACTGAACACTAACCATTGATTAAAATATACAGTGAAAAAACCATTCAATGTTCAGTTAGGCTATTATCATTAAAAACAATATGAGAAAGCGAACACAGAATAATTCAAATGGAAATTTCTTTACAGAAGAAGCCCTTATAGCTGATTATAATCTTGTTAAGAAAACTATCGTGGAATACACTGATGAATTGATACGTAGATGTATGTACAAGAACATTGTCAGTCAGGTAAGCGATGGTACAATTTTAGATGATAGGTCAAGGCTTATTGATTTGTATGATTCTTGTTATATGCAAAACGCACATCTACAAGGAACCATTATGACACTTTTCTCTCAGCTTACTGGTGAAAGATATATGTTTGCAAGAGAGACAAAAGATGGGAAATGGGTTAGGGATGCAAAACAATCAAAATTATGTCAGGGGTCACAGTTTGAAAAGATTATAAAGGCTATAGTTGAGTCTGAGCTATATGGCTATTCACTTATTGAAATAATGCCAGATTTAGATCCTGACACTGGATTATTGCGTGAGGTAAATTCTATTGAAAGAAGAAATGTACTTCCAGATCAACGAAGAGTTGTAAAAAGGTGGGGGCAATGGAGTCCTGGGTGGAATCTTGACGATGAACAGTATAAGCATAATTACATTCTCATCAACAGTGGTGGGTTTGGGTTGTATGCTGCTACAACACCGAATATACTTGCTCAGAAATATACAATTAGTAACTGGGTTAATTTTAGTCACACATATGGACAGCCTATCATACATGGAAAGACTGGTGCGGAAGATAATGATTCACGAATGAGATTGGCTAGAAAAATTGCCTCTGCTGCTCAAAACAAAGTGCTTGTTACAGGAAAGGATGATGAGATTGATATTAAGGCATTTACAATGTCAAATTCTGAAAAGATTTATGAATCACTGGCTAATTACGTCAATAAAGAAAATGACGGACTAATCCTTGGTTCTGAATCAATGGCTGGCGGCATGCAATCATATGTCGGTTCTACAAAAGCTCATGAAAATATATTTAGGGCAAGAATTAAATCATATAGAACAATTGTAGAGAATGTCATGAATGAAAAGGTTGTTCCTGTATTGAGATACTGGGGAATTATTTCAGATGATGTTAGCTTTAAGTATATGACAAAGATTGAAATGTCTGATGAAAACAAGATTAGATTGTTTGATGTTCTCACAAATAAATATGAAATTGATTCAGAGGAAATTAGCAAAGAATGGGGTGTTGAAGTAGGACAGCAAATGAATTTCCTAAACAAGGGGAAAGATAAGGGTCAGTCAAATGATATTGTAAATTTTCTGTAAGGGGTGCGTTAAAAGGCGGGCGCACCTCTGTATTGTCTAATGATATTAAAGCTGCAATGACAGAGGAGCAGCGAATTGAACATGATGATGAATATCAGAATTTATTAGCCTTGTTTATTGCTCTTTTAACTTCATTGAATAGCAATGAAATGGAAGAAGCTCTTTATGCTTTATCTGAACTAAGGACAGAGTATGCATTTAATCATTTGATTAAGGGGTTTGATATTGATTACGAAAACGCTATGCAATTGCTTTTAAGTAAAGATGATTCAAACT
>CALDMQ010000197.1 GCA_937917505.1 uncultured Erysipelotrichaceae bacterium
CTGTGTTTATAATATAACTTTTAATATTGTTTGTCAATAAATAAATGCAAATAATTTGCATAAAAATAGTTTTTATGATATGGAAAACACCTAACATACAATTGTATATTAGGTGTTTTTTATTTTACAAGTTTTACTTTAAACTCCTGATAACGCTCAGAATCTTCTCCTATACAAAGTGATACATCTCCCGCTTCAACAACAAATTCCATTTCATAATTCCAAATTGAAAATGCTTCTGCAGATAAATGAATACAAACCATTTGAGATTCATGTGCTTTAACTTTTACTTTTTCAAAACCCTTTAATTCAAGAACCCTTGAAACAATAGAAGCTTGATGATCTTTGATATATACTTGAACAACATCTTCTCCATCAAAATCACTATCATTATAAACTTTTAATTCAATATCCATTCCATATTTATACAAATCATTTATATAAACAACTTCTGGAACTTTTATATTTTGATAAGAAAAACGAGAATAACTTAATCCATACCCAAATGGTAACAACGCTTCTTTACACATATCTACATAATCCTTTTGTGCACCATTATGTTTATGATTATAATAACATGGTAATTGCCCAACATGTCGAGGTAACGATACACTTAAATGTCCGCTTGGATTATAGTCTCCAAATAGCACATCTGCTACACCATCTCCTCCACGACTTCCTGGATAGAAACTTGCTAAAACAGCTTCTGAGTATGTAAGCACTGTATCGATCACATGAGGTCTTCCCTGAATAAGAACAGTTACAATATGCGGATTCACTTCTTTTAATGCTAGTAACAATTCATTTTGATACCCTTCCAATTCTAATGAAGCTAAATCAACATTTTCTCCACAATTCATTTGATTTTCTTTGCTTGTTTTCACTGCACCATTATTTTCAAAATCATTTTGATAAAGTCTTGTACTATTTCCTCCCAACACCAAAACAACAACATCCACTTCCTTAGCAATTTCAATAGCTGTTTCAATATCAAAATCATTACCACGAATAGAACACCCTTCTACATATAATGGAGATATTCGTGTTTTCTTAGAAATTCCATCAAGCACTGTAACAATATCTTTTGAATTTTGATATGCTGTATAATCTCCAAGTTGATTGAAATGATGATGAGCATTTGGTCCAATCACAGCAATTTTTTGTGAAGATGATAATGGTAAAAGTGAATTATCATTCTTTAACAAGACTTGACATTCTCGAGCAGATTGAAGTAATAAATCTGAAGAATCTGGTAGATTATAATTTTTCGTTGCCTCCCATAATCCTAATTCTTCTTTAAGTTTTAACACACTTAATACTGCTTTATCTAATTCTCTTTCTGATAAATATCCTTCTTGAATAGCCTCATCTAAATGCAAATACACTTGATCCCACAAACTTAAGTCAACACCTGCTTTTAATGCCCAACTTCCAACCTTTAAAAGATTATCATCCATTAATAATAATCTATCTAATGCACAACCATCAGCCATAACAACACCAGAAAAACCATATTCATCTCTAAGTATGTGAGACAATAATGACTTATTAATATGACAAGGTATCCCATCAATCTCATTATAAGCTGCCATGACAACTTTTACTCCAGCATCCACTGCAGCTTTTACAGCTGGCAAATGAATTTCTCTTAATTCACGTGGTCCAATAATAGCTGCATCAGAATTATGTCCTCCTGCACACTCTCCTTGAGCACACAAATGTTTCACAACAACAGCAACTCCATTATCTTCTTGTTGAAATCCTTGTACTGCTGCACTTGTCATACAACTTGTCAAATAAGCATCTTCACTAAAACACTCCTCACTACGTCCCCATCTTGGATCTCTTAAAACATCGAACCCTGTAAATAATGCAAGATTTCCACCTTTTGCAGCCAACTCTTGACTCACATTATGCGTAACTTCCTTCATTAGTTGCGGATTCCATGTCATCCCCATAGCTAAATTTGTTGGAAATACAGGTGCTTTTAATGCCATATGCCCATGTACACATTCCTCACTCATGAGTGCTGGTATTTGAAAACGCGAGTGCTCTTTAATGTAATTTTGAACCATATCAATAACAATTCGACTTTCCTCACGAGAAATACCATTATTCTCATCAATTTGACTCCACGCATCCGCCCTTAACACACCATAAATCGCTCCAACGCCACCAAATTCTTTAACATGATTTTTAAAATATTCAGTTAATTCATATTGACCATTGACTTTACGATAACATTGCCAACCATATAAATATTGATTGAGTTGACCAACTTTTTCTTTCAAAGTCATTTTTTCTACTATTTTTTCAATCATTTTTCTATTTCCTATAAATATTTTTTATTACTTAAATACTGATTCGTTAATTCTCTTAACACATATTCAATAGCAATATGTAAATGTAAACGAGAATCAATATCATAACCTTCATCTTTACTTACTGATATATTCATCACATAATCAGCGAGTTTTGTCATTGAAGAATGTCTAGCTTCACTAATTAACAATATCTTACATCCACTCAATTTTGCATTTTTTATGACATCATTAATCGTTTCAGTTGTTCCATTTTTAGATAAAACAATTACAAAATCATCTTCTGTTAAATTATTTGCTTCTAAATACAAAAACCAAGGATCATCAGGATAAATTGTTCTTATTCCATACAAACTCAATTTAACAGCCAATATCTTAGCAACGTATTTATTCATTCCCGATGCACAAATCAAAATACTTTTTGCTTTTGCAATATGTTTCACAACATCACTAATATCTAATTCTCGCAACATTTCAATCGTATTATGAATATCTTTCTCTAAAGAATCCCAAATATTCCCTACATGTGGTCGATTTTCAAATTCATCTCTACGATGAAATAGAAGATCATAACGAAAATCCATAAACGTTTTATATTCCAATTTCTTTACCATTCTAAAAATTGTCGTAGTTGAAACATTTAACGATTCTGCTAAGGAAGATATTGTTAAACTAGGTTCTAAATCTTTAAATGTTAATAACTGATTAAAACACTCTATTTCTAATTCAGTTAAACTATTTCCATGTTTTTGAAAACTTTTTATTAAACTCATAGGTATCATCCTTTCTATAAAAAAAGAGTAGAAAATCTACTCTATTATAACAGTAACAAAGGTATTTGCTACAATATTTTTTATAAAAACTTTACCATTTTGTCTTTCAAGTTTCTCTTTCCTATTTTCTTGAACATCAGATAAATAACAATGTTTGTCTTCGGGAATAGAAAGTTCCACATTCGCAACATCCTCATCACGATTATTTAATATACGGAACACTGAAAACTCACCTTTTTCAGCTTTCTTTAATGCTATCAATTCAACACGTTCATCTAATACCATTGTACTATATTTCCAGTCAAGATTTGCATTAACCTGACGACTGATATCATTTAAATAACGTGTTTGAACTGGTGT
>CALDMQ010000198.1 GCA_937917505.1 uncultured Erysipelotrichaceae bacterium
GAATCGGTGAATTCATCGCAAAACGTTTTGCTTGTTCTCTAACCATAAAGTTTTTATCATTAATTGTTGGAATATAACGTTTACGATTCAAAACAGTTGAAACATAACCATCTTTTTTACAATCTTCTACAACTTGATTCATAAAGATTTTAATTTCAGGATATTCTTCAAAATATCTCTCTATAAATGTTTTGGCTTCTTTTAAAGATACCCCAATTTGTTTAGATAATCTAAATTCACCCATACCATAGATAATACCAAAGTTAACTGCCTTGGCTTGACGACGCATATCACTTGTCACATCTTCATCTTTCATTTTAAAAACTAAAGCTGCGGTATGTGTATGAATATCTTTATCTTGATTAAAAGCATCTATTAGTGATTGGACTTTAGCAAGATGTGCAAGAATACGAAGTTCAATTTGTGAGTAATCAAAAGATACTAAATAATCACGACTTGCGACAAATGCTTTACGAATTAATTTTCCTTCTTCTTGTCTAACAGGGATATTTTGTAGGTTTGGATCAATTGATGATAAACGACCTGTTTGTGTAAGGGCTTGATTAAAGATTGTATGAATCTTGCCATCAGGGAAAACTTGATCTTGAAGACCTTTTACATATGTAGACATCAGTTTTGTAAGTGCACGATATTGAATAATAAGTGGTACAATTGGATGTAAGTCTTCTATTTTTTCTAATATATCTTGTGATGTAGAATAACCACGTTGTGTTTTTTTTCCATTTGGTAAATGAAGTTTTTCAAATAAAATATCACCTAATTGTTTTGGTGAAGAAATATTAAATGTTTCACCTGCTAACATATAAATATCATCTTCTATTTCTTTAATCTGATGTTCAAAAGTCACTTCTAATTGTTTTAAAACAGAAACATCGATTTTCGCACCTTCAAATTCCATATCTGCTAAAATATTAGTAACAGGGATTTCTATATTTTGATAAAGATCATATTGTTCTTCTTTTTGAAGTCTTGCAAGAGCTTCTCCTCTTAAATCATAAACAGCTTTAGCTTTAGAAACAGTATGTTCAGCTAAAGCTTGAATTTCAGGGATATGTTTCTTAGCACCTTTACCAAAAACTTCTTCTTCATAACGCAAATTCGTGTAGTCGTAAAAATCACAAATATATTTCATTTCATCTTTTAAGCTCGGATTGAGGATATAAGATGCAAGTTGTAAATCAAAGTCCATACCTTTAATTTCAATACCATTCCATCTTGCAGAAAGTATTTGTGCTTTGATGTTATAACTATATTTATGATAGTTTTCATCTTGAAGATAATTCCTAAAATTGTCATCTTGTAAGGCATTTTCAAAAGTGATGAAATAAGCTTGTTCATCGTTATAGATTGCATAACCTAATACAATAGATTTATGATAATTCACATCATAAACAGCTCCAATAACTGCACTATCTTTTGTAATAATCGGTAATTTATCTACAACTTCAAAAGATAGTTTTGTTTGAACAGGTTGTCTTGATTCTACTGAAATTCTTTTCAATAAAGAGTTCATATCATATTTTTGATAAAATGCTTTTAATTTATTAAAATCATAACCTGTATAACGACATTCATCTAAGGTGATGTCTAAAGGTATATCTCTTAAGATTGTGGCAATTTTTTTAGATTGAATTCCTAAGTCAATATTTTCTCTAATCTTTTCACCAAGTTTACCTTTTAACTCATCCATATGTTCTTTTAAATTTTCTATTGTTTCATATTCATGAAGTAATTTCAAAGCTGTTTTTTCACCAACACCTTTAATTCCTGGAATATTATCTGCACTATCTCCCATTAATCCTAAGAAGTCTCTGATTTGATCTGGTTTTAAACCATATTTTTCATCTAAAGTTTGAGGATTATAAATATCAAGTTGAGTGACACCTTTGACAGTACGATAGATTGTTGTTTGATCAGACACTAATTGAAAAGCATCTTTATCTCCTGTGAAAATAGAAACTATTAAATTGTTCTTTTCACCAAAACTTGCAAGGGTTCCAATAATATCATCACCCTCATATCCTTCCACCTCACGATATGGAATTTGATAAGCATCTAAAAATTCTCTTACCATTGCAAATTGACATTTTAATTCATCAGGTGTTGCTTTTCTTGTTGCTTTATATTCATCTAATAAATCATTACGAAATGTTTTCTTTCCATAATCAAATGCCACAACAATATATGCAGGTTTTCTTTCTAATATTTTTTGTAACATATTCGAAAATCCAAACACTGCATTGGTTGGAATACCATCTTTATTAACCATTAAATTTCCCATTGCTGCAGTAGCAAAATATGCTTTAAACAACAAGGAATTTCCATCTATAAGTACAATTTCTTCCATTGTTTTCTCCTTTTAATTTATAACTCTAACTTTTTCTACGATTAAAGATAATTTATCTTTGATACTCACTTTTCCTTGAATCAAGCAAATATTACCTTTTTTAAGATGCATGCCCACACTTTTAAAACGTGATGCAAAAACCACACCATCTACGCTACCCGATTCATCAAACCCCTCAATAAAACACATTTCATTCCCTTTACGATCAGTAATATTTTTAACTCTTTGTAATTGTACAACAACATTGACAATTTTATTGGCGTAATCATAAAGTGAAGACACATTGACATACGGTACTGTTAGTTTTTGTTTCATCAGTTCTATAGGATGCATAGATAAGTAGAGTCCTAAAACTTCTTTTTCTTTCTCTAATTTTTCTTGTGGTGAATCCTGATAGATTGTAAGAATTGGTGGTTCATCAATATTTAAACTATGTCTAAAACTGCCATAATCTCTTATCATATCTAGATTCATTTTTATTGTTTTTCTTGATATTTCAAACTCATCAAAAGCTCCTGCATCTATTAAAGATTCAATCATCTTTTTAGATAATTTTGATTCGTCCATTCTTGTGACAAAATCAAAGATATCTTTGAATGGACCTTTTTTTCTTTCTTCTACAATTGTTTGATAGCCTGCATATCCTACATTTTTTATTGCCATTAATGAATAACGAATATGTCCATTTTCGACTTCAAAGCGACGTGTTGAGTGATTGATTGATGGTGGTAAAAGTTCAATTCCCACTGCACGACATTCTTGAATACAATGAAGTTTTGTTGTATCGCTTGAAAGTTCATTAGATAAAATTGATGCGTAAAAATATAAAGGATAATTAGCTTTCAAATATGCCATTGGATAAGCCACATAACTATAAGCTACACTATGCGATTTATTGAATCCATAATCCGCAAATTTCTTTATTAAATCAAAGATTTCACTAGCTTTGTCCTGGTTATATCCGTTTTGGATACATCCAGCAATAAATTCAGTTTTCATAGATTGCATAAGTTCTAATTGTTTCTTAGCAGTAGCTTTTCTTAAAATATCTGCTTTTCCAAGTGAAAACCCTGCAATTCTTTGAGCCACTTGCATAAGTTGTTCTTGGTAAATCATGATTCCATATGTATCTTTTAAAATAGGTTCTAATTCATTAAGAGGATATTGAATCTTTTCATCACCATGGCGTCTTTTTAGATATGTTGGTATATTTTCCATTGGTCCTGGTCTATATAATGCAATTGCTGCAACAATATCATCAAAGCAATAAGGTTTCATTTTTCTAAGTAAATCTCTCATACCTTGAGATTCTAATTGAAATATACCAAAAGTATTTGCTTTAGAAATCAATTCATATGTTTTTTTATTATCTAAATGTATTTGATTAATATTGATTTTTTGACCTGTTTCTTTTTCAATATCATGACAAATATGATCAATCATTGTGAGATTTTTAAGTCCTAAAAAATCCATCTTCAATAACCCAACTTCTTCAATATAATCTTTTGAATATTGTGACATTAATGTTGAGGTTGGTCCTAATGCTAGTGGAATAACATTTCTTAAAGGTTCTTTTGATAAAATAACCCCTGCAGCATTAGTCGATATATTACGTGGTAAATGTTCAATGACACTCATAGCCGGCATGAGTTTTCTAAGCATTGCATCTTGATTGACCAATGATTGAAATTGAGCTGATGTTTGATACATTTGTGTAATTGTTTTTTTATTCTTTGGGTTAGTAGGTACCATTTTAGCAATAAGTTCTAAACGTGCTAAAGGAATATTCATAACCTTTCCTATATCTTTAATCGCAACACGAGGTCCATATGTATTGAATGTAATAATACGTGCTACATGATCTGCACCGTATTTATTAACAACATACTCCACAACCTCATCACGACGATCATCTTGAAAATCAATATCAATATCAGGCATAGATACACGTTCTGGATTTAAAAATCTTTCAAAAAGCAACCCATATTGTAAAGGATC
>CALDMQ010000199.1 GCA_937917505.1 uncultured Erysipelotrichaceae bacterium
TATCAAGATGAAACTATTCATTTACCATTAAAGCAATTTGAGTTAGCTTTTGAACTCGCAAAAAATCCAAATCAAATCTTTACACGTGAACAATTAATAGAAAAAATTTGGGGAATGGATTATGATGGATTTGATCGTACAGTAGATGTTCATATTAAACGTATTCGTGAAAATTTAGGACATTTACCAGGTTTTAAAGTTGTCACTGTACGTGGACTTGGATATAAAATTGAGGTTGAATCATGAAATCAATCTATGGAAAACTGATTATAGGATTTTTAGTCAGTATTCTGTTTAGTTTTTCTATTGCTGGATACTTTTCAATGCGTAAGAATTCTACTGAACTTGGAAGATTGACAACTGAAGAATTATTAAGCTCTTCTGAACATATTGTTGATTTATTGAAATATACAGATAGTGAAGATAAACAAAAGGTTTTAGAGGGGTATGCTTTAGCATCTGAATCTAGTTTTTTGATTTATCATAATGGAAAAGAGGATAAATATGGACATGTGACAATGTCAAGTATGCCTAAAAATGCCCTTCATTATTTATCTCAAAACATTGGGAAAACAATAGATACAGATAATTCATCGGTGAAAAGAATGACTACATCGTATATGTTTGATGATGAAGTGTATATCATTTCATTACAAAAAGATGTTGGTAAAAGAGAAATGGTCTTTGTGGATTCTGCGATGATTGCTGTATTATGTATGTTAGTGGCAGGAACTATTACATTTTTAGTGATTGCTGATATTATTGTTAAACCTATTGCACGTTTAAATAAAGCAACAAATGAGTTGTCGAAAGGAAATTATCGTGTTCGTGTCAATTATACGGGAAATGATGAAATCGCACGTTTAAATCGTAGTTTTAATCAAATGGCTCAACAATTAGCAAAACAAGAGGAGACGCGACAACAGTTTATTTCTGATGTTTCTCATGAGTTTCAAACACCTTTAACTGCAATTCAAGGGTTTGCAACAATTTTAAAAAATGAAAATCTTACAGAAGAACAAAAAATGAAATATGCTGACATTATTTTATTTCATAGTAAAAGATTATCGACATTAGCCAAAAATATGTTACAATTAACTGTCCTTGATGGTGAGGATGTTCAACTAGATATGAGCGAATTTTCCTTGATTGATCAATTAAACAGAGTTATTGATACACAAGAAAATCTTGCTTTAAGTAAGGATATAGAGATTGAATTTCATCGTCCTAAAACTCCAGTAATAATTGAAGCAGATGAATCACGATTAGAACAAGTTTGGATAAATTTGATTAACAATGCTGTGAAATATACCAATGAACATGGTGTTGTTACTATTGAAGTGAAAAAGACATCGAAGATGGTTGAAGTCAGTATTCAAGATACTGGAGTTGGAATGAGCAAAGAAGCAATCTCGCATATATTTGAAAGATTTTATCGTCAAGATAAATCAAGAACGATAGAAGGCAATGGTTTAGGTTTATCTATTGTGAAAAGAATTATTGATTTACATAAAGGAACAATTGATGTTGTTTCTGTTGAAGATGGGGGAAGTCAGTTTACGGTTAAACTTCCTCAAGAAAGAAGTTTCCATCTTGATTATAAATTTTCAATAAACCGTAAAGAAAGGGATTAAAATGCATTTAAAAAGAATTGAACTTCATGGGTTTAAATCATTTGCAGATAAATCAGTTATTGAATTCCAACAAGGTATTACTGGGATTGTTGGACCTAATGGTTGTGGAAAATCAAACATTAGTGATGCTGTAAGATGGGTATTAGGGGAACAATCTGTCAAATCATTGAGAGGATCTAATATGTCCGATGTTATTTTTAACGGAAGTGAAGATCGTAAACCACAAAATGTAGCTGAGGTGACTTTGGTTTTTGATAATGAAGATCGTTTCATGAATTTTGAATATAATGAAGTAGAAATTACAAGACGTTTGTATCGTCAAAATAATGAAGCAGAATATTTAATTAATAAAGAACCTTGTCGTTTAAAAGATATAGTGGATTTGATTATGGATACTGGACTGGGAAAAGATTCTTTATCTATTATTTCACAAGGAAATATTTCGTCTTTTGCGGATAGTAAACCAGAGGATAGGCGTGGTATGTTTGAAGAAGCAGCAGGGGTTGCTAAGTATAAAAAACGTAAAATTGAATCTATTCGTAAATTAGAAAGAACACAAGATAATTTAGAACGTGTAGAAGATATTTGTACTGAATTAGAAAAACAAATTCAGCCTCTATTAAGACAAAAAGAAAAAGCAGAGGTTTATTTGGAATTAAAAGAAGAACTTCAATCTATTGAAGTGAGTGTTTTGGTTAAAGAAATTGAAAACTTATCAAATTCTTTAAAAGAATTAAATGAATCGTTGGATACTTTGGATAAAGATAAAGTGACATTAGAAGGGCAAGCTCTTTTAAATGAACAGCAAAATGAGACATTGAAAAAGAAGATGTTTGAATTAGATCAAGAAGTCAATGGTCTACAAGGACAACTCTTAGCAGCGATGAATAATGTCAATCAGTTAGAAACACAAAAGGTTGAAATTGATACAAATCGTAAACATATTTTAGAGAATACTAATAAAGAAGATTTAGAAGCAAGAATCACACAAATGAAGGCCATCTTGCAAGATGCTATTAATGAATATAATGATAGAGTCAAACGTTATCAAGAAACGAAAGAAGAAAAGATGGATCTAGAAGCTGCTCAAGAAAGAAATCGTCAGGAAATGATGACACTTAGACAAAATATTGAAAATTTAAATCTCCAACTTCATAACAATCGTTCTCGCAAAGAACAATTGATAGATATTGTTGAAAATAAATCTCAATATAGTTATGGTGTACGTTCTATTTTACAAGCTAAAGAGTCATTGAGCGGTATTGTTGGTGTATTAGGTGATTTGATTGAAACAGATTCTGAGTATGAAACAGCTCTTTCTATTGCGTTAGGAAATGCTGTGTCATTTATTGTTACTCAAAAAGATAGTGATGCTAGAGAAGCGATTCGTTTCTTGAAAACAAATAAATCAGGTCGTGCAACTTTTTTACCTATTGAAATTATGCAAGAACGCTATGTGAGAGAAGAACATTTGAATGTATGTCAAACAATGAAGGGTTATCTTGGTGTGATGAGTGATTTTGTGCGTTCAAATTCTAAGATTGATAATGTCATCAAAAATCAATTAGGAAATGTTTTACTTGTAGATACAATTGATAATGCTTCAGTTTTATCACGTGCTGTTTTTGCACGTTATAAAGTTGTAACATTGGATGGTGAAATTATTAATGTGGGTGGTTCTTTAACTGGAGGAAGTTTTAAAAATCAATCTTCTAATTTTGCAAGTAAGCGTGAATTAGAAATGATAAACGATTTCATTGCTTCTCAAGAAGAAGAAATGACTGCAAAAAAAGCCAAACTTAATGAATTAGATAACCATGCAAGAGAGATTTCACATAACTTACTTCAAAAGCAAATGTCATTTGCAAAACTTGAACTTGTTGTAACAAATAAGAAAAGTGATTTACAAGTAGCGAAAAGTGAATATGAAAGTTTGACAAATCGAAGTATAGAACTTTCTGAGATTGAAAGTGGTGCTGAAGATAATGAGCTTATTAATCAATTAAATGAAGCAAAGAAAATGCGAGATCGTTTAACAGAAACAATTCAAGCTAAACGAGAATTGCGTATGAGTTTTGTCAATGAAAGTGAAAAGTTAGAGAAAGTATTGCGTGAATCACGTGCTTCACTTCGTGTTCTTCAATCAGAAATATCTGATAAACAAGTTATGAAAGCTAAGCAAGAAACAGAACTTCAAAATTATTTACTCAGATTAAACGATGAATACAAGATGACTTATGAATATGCAAAAGAAGAAGTTGCAACTGAAGTGAATATGGAAGAAGCAAAGGAAACTGTGCGTATTTTAAGACATAAAATTCAAGGATTGGGCAATGTGAACTTACAAGCTATTGAAGATTACAAAGAAGTTTCATCACGTTATGAAACATTAAATTCACAACGTCTTGATTTGATTGCTGCTCAGGATAGTATTCTAAAAGCTATTGATGAAATGGATGAAATTATGATTGTACGTTTTAGTGAAACATTTGAAAAAGTGAATAGAGAATTTAATATTGTCTTTAGAAACTTGTTTGGTGGTGGACGTGCTGAGTTGAAATATACAGATCCAGAAAATATTTTAGAAACAGGTATTGATATTGATGTACAACCACCAGGAAAGGCAGTTCAAAACATTACATTGTTTTCAGGAGGAGAAAAAGCTTTGATTGCTATTTCATGTTTATTTGCAATCTTGCGTGTTCGTCCTGTGCCAATGTGTATTCTAGATGAAGTTGAAGCAGCGTTGGATGTCGCAAATGTTGAGCGTTTTGCTAAATATTTAAGAGAATTCTCTAGTCAAACACAATTTATTGTTGTGACGCATAGAGAAGGGACGATGGAAGAATGTGATTTGTTATATGGCGCAACGATGCAACAAAAAGGAGTCACAAAACTTGTTAGTGTTAAATTAAAAGATGCAATTGATTTAGCACAAACTTCATAAATCAGATACCGCAAGGTATCTTTTTTTTTGATTTTGTTATACAATTAAGCAAGGTGATGAAAATATGGATATAGAATTGTTAAAAACAACTAAAAAAAGATATGACATACTACAGAGAATGAATATACATACATTAGAAGATGTATTATATCATTTTCCTTATCGTTATGATGTTATCGAAGAAATATATCCAAGTTTAGAAGATGAACGCATTATTATTGAAGCAACATTAATCTCACCGGTGAAAATTTTCTTTAAAGGGCGTATGTCACGTATGTCTTTTACAGTAGAAGATCGTTATTTGAAACAATATCAAGTCACTATTTTCAATCGTCATTTTTTAAGGCAATATTTAAAAATAGGAACAATTGTAACGATTATCGGGAAAGCACAATTAGATAAGATTGTAGCTTCTGATATAAAAATGAAACCTATTCAAGAAATCCAAGGGATATACCCTATTTACTCTTTAAAAGAGGGATTAACTCAAAAATCATTTCAACAATATGTGAAAAAAGCGTTTGGTAAGATACAAGGACAAATAGAATCATATGTGCCCGAAGAAATGATTATAAAACATCAATTGATTCATAAAGAAACTGCTTTATGGAATATTCATTTTCCTAGTTCTCAAAAAGATATCAAAGAAGCATTAAAATATTTAAAGTATGAAGAATTTTTAAAATTCCAATTAACAATGCAACTAATCAAACAAGAACGAGATGCTGAAATAGGAATTGAAAAACATATTGATTATCAAAAACTTCAAAATTTTATTTTAAAACTCCCATTTTCTTTAACAACAGATCAAAGAACAGTAACAAAAGAAATTGTAGAAGACTTACAAAAACCACAGATGATGTATCGTTTTTTACAAGGTGATGTTGGAAGTGGTAAAACAGTTGTAAGTTCTATCGCTTTATATGCAAATTATTTAGCAGGTTATCAAGGGGCTTTAATGGTACCAACTGAAATACTTGCACGCCAACATTATCAAACTTTACAAAGATTTTTCAAAGGAACAGATGTTCGTATTGTATTGTTAACGGGGTCGTTATCTATATCACAAAAAGAAAGACTTTATGAGGAATTGAAAAGTGGAGTCGTTGATATTGTGGTTGGAACACACGCGCTTTTCCAAAAGAAAGTTGAGTATTATAATTTAGGGTTTGTGATTACTGATGAACAACATCGTTTTGGAGTCAATCAAAGAAAAGCGTTGAAAAACAAAGGAAATCAAGTTGACTTTTTAATAATGAGTGCCACACCAATCCCAAGAACATTAGCAATATCAATGTATGGAGATATGGATGTGTCAACAATTAAAACCAAGCCAGCAGGACGTATGCCGATTCAAACACAATATATTAAAGGTTCGTCTATGAAACCAATATTAGCTCATTTAAAAGACTATCTTGCAGTGGGTGGACAATGTTATGTCATTTGTCCATTGGTTGATGAGAGTGAGAATTTAGACGTAAAAAGTGTATCTCAGGTTGCGGAAGCTATGCAAAAATATTTTTTAAATCAATATTGTGTAGGATTGTTACATGGTCAAATGAAAGATGAAGACAAAGATAAAGTGATGAATTCCTTTCAAAAGAATGATATTCAAATTCTTGTTTCAACAACAGTTGTCGAAGTAGGGGTTGATGTCAAAAATGCTAATATGATGGTGATCTATAACGCTGAACGTTTTGGTATGAGTCAATTGCATCAGTTAAGAGGACGTATTGGTCGTGGTGATCAACAGGCATATTGTTATTTGATGAGTTCATCTTCGTCAAAGGATGCCATTGATCGTTTAAAATATATGGAAAAAAGTGATGATGGATTTGAAATTTCAACATATGATTTGCAAATGCGTGGTCCAGGAGAAGTTTTGGGAGACAAACAAAGTGGGTTACCGACATTTTTGGTGGCAGATGTTTTTAAAGATTTTCCAATTTTACAAATTGCACGAGATGATGCAATGAAAATTATTGATGATTATCAAAATCAAAGAGCATATCAACATCTCGTTGAAAAAATCAAAGCAAATTTAAAAGTGAATAATGAATATGTTGATTAAATATGATATACTTACTAACGAGGTGAAATTATGTATAAATTAGCAATAGATGCCATGAGTGGTGATTTAGGAAGTTCAATCGTTGTGAAAGCATGTCAAACTTTTATGACTACACATCACGATGTCGAACTTTATGTAACAGGTAAAAAAGAAGAATTAAAAGAATTAGAAAATATAAAAAATATACATGTTGTAGATGCACAGGATGTTGTCAATATGAATGATGGAATTATGTCAGTAAGACGTAAAAAAGAATCAAGTATGGTTAAAGCGGTGATGATGGCTAATGATGGAACTTGTGATGGGGTTGTGTCATGTGGTTCAACAGGTGCTTTCTATACAAGTGCAATGCTCTTTTTAAAACGTATTGAAGGTGTAGAAAAATCTTGTTTAATGGCCGTTCTTCCAACCTATAATAATAAAGGAGTTTGTTTGCTTGATGTAGGTGCTAATGCTGAAAATACAGCAGAACAATTAAGGGATTTTGCAATCATGGGAGAAGTCTATGCTCGCAATATTCGTCATATTGAAAATCCTAAAGTGGCTTTATTAAATATTGGAAGTGAAGAAAAGAAAGGTGATGAAGTTCACCAACAAGCTTACCAATTGCTAAAGAATGAATCTTTGAATTTTGTTGGTAATATTGAAGGTAGAGAATTACTTTTAGGTGATGTTGATGTGATTGTTACTGATGGGTTTACTGGTAATATTGCTTTAAAGACAACTGAAGGTGTTGCTTCACTTGTTATGAAAATGATTAAAGAAGCTATGATGTCATCAACAAAAGGTAAAATAGGCGCATTGCTTGCAAAAGATTCTTTATATGCATTAAAAGATCGTTTTGATTATAAATCGGTTGGTGGGGCACTTATGATGGGGTTTGAGAGAGCTGTTGTAAAAGCACATGGTGCAAGTGATGAGTTGGCTTTTGCCAATGCGATGGATTTGACTTATCAAATAGTGAAAGAAGATGTTGTTTCTAAGATGAAAGAAGGGCTTCAAGAAAAATGAAATTATTAGATTATCTACAAAAAGAAAAAATACCTTTTCATGATTTGAAATTATATAAAGAAGCTTTTACACATGCTTCTTATGCAAATGAATCAGGGCATAAAGGGAAAGATTATGAAAGATTAGAATTTATGGGAGATGCTGTTTTACAATTATATGTATCAGATTTCTTGTTTAAACTTTTTCCGGATGTTCCTGAAGGAACTTTAACAACTTTAAGAAGTAAATTGGTACGTGAAGAATCTTTGGCACGTTTTTCTAGAGAACTTGGTTTAGGAGAATTGCTTTATTTAGGTGTTGGTGAAGAAAAAAGTGGTGGTAGAGAACGAGATAGTGTTCTTGCTAATATTTTTGAATCTTTTGTGGGAGCAGTGTATTTGGATTGTGGAAAAGATGAAGTTATTAAGATTTTAGAAAAAACAATTTTTTTACATGTGAATGATTTAGATTATGATGATATTACAGATTATAAAACAACTTTACAAGAATTGATTCAAGCTGATCAAAGAAAAACAGTGACATATGAATTAATTGATACTTATGGACCATCAAATGCTCCTGAATTTACAATTGCTGTCATGATGGATGATATGAAGCTTGGTACTGGTAAAGGAACAAGTAAAAAACGTGCAGAACAACAAGCTGCAAAAGATGCATTAAATAAACTTGCAAAAGGTGATTTATCTAAATAAATCATCTTTTTTAGCCTAAACATTTTTGATGCTCTTGCATAGTGTATATAAGGAGGTCAAAAATGTATAATTCATATATGTATAACGAACGAGCACATTTTCCAAATGTAGGTGAAATTATTTTGTATACTGTCAATAAAAGCGATAATCTTTATC
>CALDMQ010000200.1 GCA_937917505.1 uncultured Erysipelotrichaceae bacterium
CAACTCCTCAAATGTTGTAGTTTTGGTGGTGGATGTATCAATGATACAATTATTCATCTAGCAACAAGTCGTCTTGGTTTTGGTGGAGTTGGTTATAGTGGTATGGGTTCATATCATGGTAAAAAGAGCTTTTTAACTTTCTCTCATACATGCAGTATTGTAAAAAAAGCAACTTGGATAGATTTACCTATGCGTTATTATCCTTATGAAAAATGGAAAGATAAATTAATAAGAATGTTTGTAAAATAAAAAAAGCTTGGGTTCAATATCCAAGCTTTCTTGTTTTTATTGTATTACTTTTAACTAAGATTTCAATTAGTTATTCACACCATGATGTGGAGTAAATGATGAATCATCAATACCTCTAAATGTATAACCTAACTTTTGATAGTGTTCAATAATTTGAGGTAATGCTTGAACAGTTGTATCTTTTGCTTGTGTGTCATGTGCTAGTATCATAATATTATTAGACTTACTAGATGTAGCAGCTCTTACAATTCTTGACACAGACACATTATTACCAGTAGCATCTTCTGTATCTCCATTCCAGTCATAATATTGATAACCTCTGTTTTGGACTTCTTTTACAAGTGTACTCATAATACCTTTACAATATTTTCTTGATGTCGTGTTTGAAGACCCACCAGGGAAACGAATATATGTTGGTACAAATCCAATTTGTTCCTTAACCATATTTCCTACTTTTGTTAAATCATCAAAATATGCATCTACAGAAGAATATAATTGTTTATAATTATGAGAATATGTATGCAAACCAATTGTATGTCCTTTTTGATGTGCTTCTTTAATATACTTATTATATTTTTGGCCATTACCTGTCACGAAGAATGTTGCTTTTGCATTATATTTATCTAAAATATCAACAATCTTCTTTGTATTTTCAGATGGTCCATCATCGAATGTTAAATAAACAACTTTTTCACCCGTTGGTTTAATTGTTCCTGTAGATTTCTTATCTACAATTTTTACTGTTCTTTGATAAGTATTTTTATTTCCTGATCTATCTGTAACAGTATATGTCACCTTGTATGTTCCAAGTGTAGATAATTTCACTTGACTTGAATCTATTTTTACTTGAGGTTTTGGATCTCTGTTGTCTCTTGCTGTGACACCTGCTTCATAGTTAGGTCTTCCATTTTGCACAATAACCATATCATCAATACCAGTTAAAATTGGTTTTTCTGTATCTTTGACAATTTTCGCTTGAATAGTCTTCTCTGTCTTATTTCCTGCTTCATCTTCTACAATAATTGTAACTTCTTGAGTTCCTTCTTTATCAAACGTATAGTCTTTTTTCCAAGAAACAGTTGTTTTTGTAGAATCTTTAATATTGTCTACAAAATCCTTTGCTTCTACTTTTGCTCCTACTTCTATATCAATATCACTTGCTTCAAAAGTTGGTGCTTGTGTATCCACAATCTTTACTTCAAAAGTATATTCTTTATCATTAACTTTATAAGTAATTGGATATTCTCCTAATTTATCATTCTTTACTTTTGAAGCATCTATTTCAATATCTTTTAACTCACATTTATTTGTGTCTTTAATAAATGCCTTTGCATCAACCTTCGTATTAATTTCTACTTCATGATTTTTCACAAATTCAACATAAGGTCTAAAGATGAAAGATACAACTCCAACCACCACTGCGATAATAGTAACTAAAGATACAACTGCTACAATAATTCTTTTATAATTTAATTTTCTTTTGTTCATCATATATCTTCACCACCCTGCACCATTATATATTTATTTTGTGTAAAACCTATGAATTTAATTTATTTTTTCATACATTTTTAAAATACCTTTAGCAATAGACTTCGCTAACCTCTTTAAATGAGCATCATTTGATAAATAGTCATAATCTTTACCATTAATATAACCAAGCTCAATCAATACTGATGGTACTGAATTATCTCTTAAAACTTGTAAATGTTTCCCCGGAAAAACACCTCGATTTTGTGATAAATTTAAGCTTTCAATTTGAGTTGAAATATTCTTTGCAAGAGTTTGACTTTCATCATTTCTCACATACACTTCAAAACCTGAAATATCATTCGTTTGATCAAATGCATTCACATGAATAGAAACAAAATAATCTGCTTGATACTTTTGGCTCATACTTGCTCTTTGTTTTAAATCACTAATCTTATTATTAGAATCTATAGTTTCATCAGTTTCTCTTGTCATAACAACATTTACATTATGATCTTCCAATTCACTCTGAACTATTTGTGCAACTTTTAAATCTATATCTTTTTCATAAAGATTTCCTCTTATTGCACCTACATCAACTCCTCCATGACCTGGATCCAAAACAACTGTTCCAATAGCTTCTTTTGGCTTTTCAGTTTCAACTTTTATCACATCACCACTTTGAAAAAAATTCATAAATTCGCTAATTACAAATGTAAAACTTTTATATATACCAAAAAGGAGTGCAATGACAACAAATAATGCAATAAAAATTCTATTCCACTTAACTCTTAATTTCTTCTTTTTTCTTCTCTTTTTCGACATTATTTTTTACCTCTTTGTCTACTCTATCACTTTTTTGAATAAAAGAAAAGAAATTTGTTTCACATAAATCAAAAGAAAAAGCCCTTATTTCAGGGCTATTTTCCATTTTTTACATGTATACGATTGAGAGCACGTCTTAACGAAATTTCTGCTCTTAAAACATCTATATCAGTTTGACTAGAAATGCGTTCTTCAGCTCTTTGCTTAGATTTCTCTGCACGATATAAATCTATTTCCTCTGGTGATTCTATTGCATTTGCAATAATGATTGTTTCATTTTCATTCACATATACAAAACCACCTGCAATAGCGAAATAATATTTATTCCCATCTTGAATATAATTCATTTCAGAAATCTCAATCCCACTTGCGAGTGGAATATGTTGAGCTAAGATACCAATTTGTCCTGCAGTTGTACACAAATTCAACATCTCAATATCTGTCTCTTTATAAACACCTCTTGGTGTTACAATCTTTAGCTTAAATGTTTTCATCAATTAAAGACTTCGCTTTCTCCACAGCTTCTTCAATCGTTCCTACATTATGAAAAGCTTGTTCAGGTAAATGATCCCATTTTCCTTCAAGAATTTCCTTAAATCCACGAATTGTATCTTCTACACGTACATATTTACCATCCATACCTGTAAATTGACTCGCAACTGTAAAAGGTTGAGAAAGATAATTACGTACACGTCTAGCTCTTGCGACAGTAATCTTATCTTCTTCACTTAATTCATCCATACCTAAGATAGCAATAATATCTTGTAACTCTTGGAATCTTTGTAAGATTTGTTGTACACCATGAGCAACTTCATAATGCTCTTGACCCACAACAAGAGGATCTAATGCTCTTGATGATGAGTTTAATGGATCAACTGCTGGATAAATTCCTAACGCTGCAATTGAACGATCTAATACAACTTTTGCATCAAGGTGAGCAAATGTTGTAGCTGGAGCAGGGTCAGTTAAATCATCAGCTGGAACATAAACTGCTTGTACTGAAGTAATTGATCCTTTCTTCGTAGATGTAATACGTTCTTGTAATTGTCCCATTTCAGTCGCAAGGGTTGGTTGATAACCTGCTTGAGATGGTACACGTCCTAACAAGGCAGAAACTTCTGATCCCGCTTGTGTAAAACGGAAGATGTTATCGATAAATAATAAGACATCTTGATTTTGTTCATCTCTAAAATATTCAGCCATTGTTAAACCTGTTAATGCAACTCTTAAACGAGATCCTGGTGGTTCATTCATTTGTCCAAAGACAAGTGTTGTTTTATTTAAAACGCCACTTTCTTTCATTTCATAATAAAGGTCATTACCTTCTCTTGAACGTTCACCAACACCTGCAAAAACAGATAAACCACCATGTTCTGTCGCAATGTTGTTAATTAACTCTTGAATTAAAACTGTCTTACCAACACCAGCACCACCAAATAAACCAATCTTTCCACCTTTCACATAAGGGCAGATTAAATCAATAACTTTGATCCCTGTTTCTAAGATTTCAGTTTCAGTTCTTTGTTGAGCATAAGTTGGAGCAGATCTATGAATAGGCATCTTCTTAACTTCATCATTTAAAGCTTCTTTTCCATCAATTGGTTCACCTAAAACATTAAACATTCTTCCCAATGTTTCATTTCCTACAGGTACACTAATTGGATTATGAGTATCAATAGCATCTAATCCTCTTTCTAATCCATCAGTAGGTCCCATAGCAATACAACGTACTACATCATCTCCTGTATGTTGAGCAACTTCTACTGTTAATGGTTCCCCATGATTATCAATATGAATTGCTGTATTTAATGCTGGTAAATGTCCATCATCAAACACAATATCAACAACAGGTCCAACGGCACGTACAATTTTTCCTATATTTGACATAAGGTTCCTCCTTACTTTGCATTGGCTCCAGCAACGATTTCACTAATTTCATTCGTAATTGCTGTTTGTCTTGCTTGGTTATATTTCAATAATAAATTATCAATTAATTCTTGTGCATTATCTGTCGCATTTTCCATAGAAGTTCTTCTTGAAGCATTTTCACTTGTTACTGATTCAACTAAATACCCATAAATCACTGATTGTAAATACATAGGAATTAAGTTATTTAAAACTTCATTTGGACTTGGTTCAAAGACAGTATACTTTGATGTGACTTCAATATTTTCAAAATCACTCACATCTACTGGCAATAATGTCACAACTCTTGGTACAAAACTTAAATTATTCACAAACTCAGTATAAATAATTTTAATCTTAGAGATTTCTTGTTTTCTATACTGTCTTGTTAATTCACCTACAAGTCTTACAACATCTTTAAAATCTAAAGATGTATTCAAATGTAAGTAATCTTCACGATAATCAATATTTCGATGAGATAAATAACTTGCACCCTTTGTACCAATCATATAAACGATATCATCATCTTGAACATCACTTGCAATTGTTTTAAAAACATTCGCATTATATCCACCACATAATCCTAAACTCGAAGTAATCACAATATACACTGTTTTCCCTTTTTCATTCGTTTTTAAATAAGGATTATCAATATTTCCTTGATTACTTGCTAAAATTTCTGCAACAGTTTGTTGAACTAAATGATAATAAGGTTTTAATTCATCTAATTGATTTCTTGTTTTTCTAAGTTTAGAAGTTGCAACTAATTGCATTGCTTTTGTAATCTTTTTAGTAGATTCTACGGACTTCATACGTCTTTTAATAGACTGCATATTACTTGCCATAAGCACTACCCTTCCTTATTCACTTTAAGAAATTTTTCTACAAAAGACTTCATAACTTCTTTCATTTGATTACTTAAATCATCACTTATTACTTTATTTGTAGAAATATTATCAATAATATCATGATGATTATCTTGAATATCTTGATATAATTCATTGATAAATAAAGTGACTTTTTCAACTGGAATTGTTTTTGTAAATCCATTCTTTAATGCAAATAAAGAAATCACTTGTTCTTCTACACTACGTGGTGAATATTGAGCTTGTTTTAAAACTTCTCTCACTTTTTCACCATGATCAAGTGTTGCTTTTGTTGCTGCATCAAGATCACTACCAAATTGAGCAAAAGCTTGCATTTCAGCAAATTGTGCTAATTCTAATTTTAATGAACCTGATACTTGTTTCATCGCTTTGATTTGTGCAGATGAACCAACACGAGATACTGATAAACCTGTATCAATTGCTGGTCTAAATCCGGCATTGAATAAATCTTGTTGTAAGAAGATTTGGCCATCAGTAATAGAAATAACATTTGTTGGGATATACGCTGAAATATCTCCTGCTTGTGTTTCAATGATTGGCAAAGCAGTAATTGAACCTCCACCATTTTCTTCATTTAAACGACAAGCTCTTTCTAATAGTCTTGAATGTAAATAGAAGACATCTCCTGGATATGCTTCACGTCCTGGTGGTCTTTTTAATAATAAAGACACTGTACGATAAGCAACCGCATGTTTAGATAAATCATCATAAACAATTAAAACATCTTTTCCATTAAACAACCATTCTTCAGCCATCGCAACCCCTGCATAAGGAGCAATATATTGCACTGGTGCAAGTTCACTCGCACCTGCTGATACGATTGTTGTATATTCCATTGCTCCACCTTTACGTAATTTTTCTACGATTTGAGCAACAGTTGAATTCTTTTGGCCAATCGCAACATAGATACAATAAATATCTTGTCCTTTTTGATTTAAAATTGTATCAATCGCAATAGCTGTTTTACCAGTTTGTCTATCACCGATAATTAATTCACGTTGACCTCTCCCAATTGGAATAATCGCATCAATAGATGTAATACCCGTTTGTAAAGGTTGATCTACTGATTTTCTCGTCATAACACCACTAGCAACTCTTTCAATTGGTCTAGTCTTTGTATAAGCGATTTCCCCTTGTCCATCAATAGGTTGTCCTAATGGGTTAACAACACGTCCTAGTAAACCATCACCTACAGGAACTTCAATAATCTTTCCTGTACGTTTCACTTCATCGCCTTCTTTAATAGTTCCTTCATTACCTAATAGAACAGCCCCAACACTATCTTCCTCAAGGTTCATGACCATTCCATAAACATCATTAGGGAATAATAACAATTCACCTAACATGGCATCATCTAAACCATGAACAACACTGACACCATCACCAACACTCATAACCGTACCAACGTCTTTAGATTCAAGACGATCTTGATAATGCTTAATTTGTTCTTTGATTAAAGAACTAATTTCATCTGGTCTTAGACTCATGACTCCACCTACTTTCTTAAAAGTTCTTGTCTGAGTGATTCTAATTTATATGAAAGTGAATCATCATACACATGATTACGAATTTCAACTTTAATTCCACCAATTAAACTTTCATCAATAACCAAATTTAACTTCACTTTCTTCTTTTCCTTTTGACTCATTGCCACTTCAATCTTTTCAATATCCTCATCATTCATTGGATAAGCACTATAAACCTTACCAACTTCAATACCTAAATATTCATAACATAAAGATTGAAACTGATCACAAATGCTTAAAATATCATTCATTCTTCTTTTCTTAATCAATAATAATAAGAAGTTATAAACATACTCTTGCACTTGTCCAAGAAAAGCTTTCTTCATCACATCATTTTTATTCTCATCATTAATACCAACATGACAAAAAAACTGTACAAAAGATTGGTCTTGAAAAACTTCTTGAACTTTTAACATATCTTGTTGATATGTTTCAACTGCATTTTCTTCTTTAGCCAAATCAAATAGAGATTCAGCATACACCTTTGCAACTGTATTCATTAGTTCACAACCTTTTTAACAAAATCTTCAACCATTTCTTGATTTTTTGTTGTATTCATATCTTTTGCAACAATCTTAGATGCAATTTCAATTGCAACGTTGACCATTTCTTCTTTCATTTCTTCTTTTGCCTGTTGTTTTTCTGCTTCGATTTCTCTTTGTGCTTGATCAATTTTTGCTGTAGCCTCTGCTTTCGCTTTTTCAACAATACGCACTTTTAAAGCATCTGATTTTGCTTTTTCCACAATATCACGATATTCTTTTGCACTTTCACGTGCTTGTTGTTCACTTTCTAACATATATGTTTTTGCTTTTTCATTCATTTCTTTGGCTTCATTGATTTGTGATTCAATAAAATTTGCTCTTTTTGCAAAATACTCTTGCATTGGAACCCATAAAAATTTCTTAAAAACCAATAACAATACACCTGTTGAACATAATTGAATAATTAAAGTTGCTATATTGGGGAATAACTTTCCTGCTACATCTACATCTATCATTTTTATTCCTCCTCAAACATATTCTATAAATATAATGCTGGGAATACGAAGATTAAGATAATAGAAATCAATAACCCATAAATAGCTACTGTTTCTGATAAGGCAATCCCTAAAATCATCATTGTACGAATTTTACCTTCTGCTTCAGGATTTCTCCCAACAGCTTCTACAGCCTTACTCGCTGCAATTCCTTCACCAATTCCTGTACCTAATCCGGCAACAACTGCAATACCTGCTGCAATTGCAATTAAACCTAAATCTGTCATTTTTTATACCTCCACTATTTTTTCAATTTTTATCTTTACTAGCTATTCTGCTTCAATTGAAATCAAAATACTAGATAAAGTCACAAAGACTAATGTTTGAATGCACCCAGAGAATATGTCAAAATACGCATGTAACACCGGTGCAATCACAGGACCAAAAATATTAACTGGAACACTGATTAACCCTGAAAGCCACCCAGTAAAACTATAAACAAGTCCCATTAAAATAGTCCCACTTAAAATATTACCAAACAAACGCATTGATAAAGAAATGAGTGGTGCTAAAGTCCCCAGTAAGTTTGTAGGCGGCCAAACTAACTCTTTAAAATATGTCCATCCACCTTTTTTCTTCAACGCATTCCATTGAATTAACACAAAAGTAATCAATGTTAAAGCTAAGGTAATTGAAAAGTTAGATGTTGGTGAATCAAAACCAATTAATCCACTTAAGTTTGCACATATTAAATAAACAAATAACATTGCAAAATATGGATAATAACTCTTTTCAAATTGTGATGGCATAATAGATTTCATATAATTATAAATCATTTCTACCCCTGTTTCACAAACCAAAACAATACCTTTAGGTTTTTCTAAAGGATTACTTGCCATAACTTTCTTACCTACATAAATAAAGAATATTCCTAAAGCGAACATAATAATTAAAGAAAATATCAATTCTACTTGTATTGTTATATGCATCTACTCACCTCCTTTATGGACATAACCTTCAAAATATATCGACAACTTTGTGACCATATAACCTAAAAATACACCTATAAGATGAACATAAGGTGACTTTATAGCAATAACAAATCCCAAAGCATATAAAGCTAATTTTAATAAAAACATTCCACTGACAATCACAACTGACATAGAATATTTTAATATACCATCAGTCATTTTAATAATTAATAAAAAAACAATAACATTAATAACATAACCCAAAACAAATCCTAAGAAATAAGATATATCTTTTGTTATGATACCAAGTATAAGCATCAAAAGACTACCTATAATCGCTATATAAACAGACCTCTTTACAACAGTATTTTCATTCATTTTTAACTCCTAATAGCAATTTCATCACATAAACAAATGCAAATAATATTCCTAATAATATACATATCGGTTGACTTTGAAAATAATCATCTAAGCTTATTCCTATATAGATACAAATAAGAAAAGATCCAATAACTCTCAATCCCAATTCTAAAGCACAAATGGTTTCCTCCATATTTTTTGTCTAATAAATTATAACAAAATCTTAAATAAATTTCCATTCATATATGTCTATCTTTGACAAGTTTATACGAGTATAGACTTCTTAAAAAGTTGTTTTCCTATAAAAAAAGCATATCATAATGATACACTTCTTTACTTTGTATAAGCTTTATCTAAATAGATGTCTTAACAAAAATATAATGTTTTCAACACAAATAGCCTCCTTTTATTCCATATCTAGTACAATTTCCTCATTTTTAAGTAATTATCTGTATAAGAAATAAAGTTGCTATTGTTGCAATAAAAATTCTAGATTTCATTTCTTTACCATTAATCTAAATAGCATTACATGATTTAACTTTCTACTTTGCCAAAAGTCTGAAATAATCTATACAAGATTCCTCTTTAATCATCAGTCCCAAATAAACGATCACCAGCATCTCCTAAGCCTGGGACAATATAACCTTTTTCATTCAATTTTTCATCTAATGCTGCAACGACCAAATCAACATCTGGATGATCTCTTTCAATCACAGCAATCCCTTCAGGAGCCGCAACCAAGCATGCTAATTTAATATGTTTCGCACCTCTTTTTTTAATATTTTCTAACGCTGCACTTGCACTACCCCCTGTTGCTAACATTGGATCTACAACTATCACATCAGCTTCTGGTAAACATGCTGGGAATTTTGCATAGTATTCTTCCGGTTCTAATGTTTCTTCATTTCTAGCCATCCCAATATGTCCTACTTTAGCTGTTGGGATAATTGTCTTAAAACCATCAACTAACCCTAATCCTGCTCTTAGGATTGGTACTAATATGATTGGTCGTACAAGTTCTTTTCCTGTCATTTGACAAATAGGTGTTTCAATTTCTTTGTTTTTTGTAGGTAAATTTCTTGTCACTTCATATGCCATTAACATAGCGACTTCATCTAAGTTTTGTCTAAATTCTTTTGTTCCTGTATTTTTATTTCTCATAATTGTTAATTTGTGTTCAATTAACGGATGATTTAAAATTGTTGTTGCCATTATATACTCCTCTTTTCTTGTTTTTATTATTATACCATAAGATGTTGACTATCACAAAATAGAAATTCTTATTTCATTTCTTCTTTTAACATTTGTAAAAACACTTCAATATGTTGTGGAAAAACTTGATATTTCTTCCATATCACATTCATATGTGTTACTAATTTTGGAGATAACGGTCTAAAACAGAGTGGACCCTCATAAGAACTTGAATAAAAATTTTCAAAACCTATAACATATCCAATATCTTCTTCAGCCATTAATAAAGCATTATAAATCAAATTATAAGATGCAACGACACGAAACTTTCTATCATTACCACCTATCCATCCAGCAATCTCATTTTTAATTGCATCTTGCGACGATATAATCACAGGCTTATTTCTTAAATGATGTGGTTGAATAAACTGATATTTCGCTAACTCACTATCTTTTTTCAACCATACTCCCCATGTTTCACCATAAGGTAACTTTATAAAATCGTATTGTGTTAAATCCACAGGATCAAAAACAATTCCTAAATCACAAATATCATCATCTAACTTTCTCATAATATCTTGAGCATTTCCACTCGTTATATGAAATCTAACATCAGGATAACACTCTTGCATTTTTTTAATTGTTTTCATTATAAAACGATTTGTTTGCCCTTCACCACAACCAATAAAAATATCTCCTGATAAATATGTATTTTTATTTTGAGTTAAAAATGTTGTTTCTGCTTGAGTAACAATATCAAGAATTTCTTGTGCATACTTTCTAAACAACAATCCATCATTTGTCAATGTCACTGATTGATTTGAACGCAAGAAAAATGTCTTTCCATATTCTTCCTCTAATTCTTTTATTTGCCTAGATAATGTTGGTTGTGTAACGTGTAATATTTGTGCTGCTTTTGAGAAACTCTTTTCTCTTGCTATAACAATAAAATATTTTAAAACTCTTATTTCCATAGTCATCACCTGTCTTTAGTATAATTCTTTTTATTTATAAAGAAAAGAGTTTGTTATGCCTTTTCGTTATACAGCTTTATAAAATATAAGTATTTGCTTTTGTATGATTGTCTTTATAAAATAATCATGCATTTACTTATGAAAGGAGCTTATTTATGACAGCATTAACAACTTTATTTCCTGTATTCTTTATGTTAGCATTAGGATTCGTTTCACGTATAAAGGGTTGGGTAACAGTTGATCAAAAATCAGGAGCAAATACAATTGTTTTTCAAATATTATTTCCTATACTTATTTTTAATGTATTATTAACTTCAAAGATTGAAGCATCAGTTATATATATTGTTGCTTATGTTTTTATAGCATTTATGGTTGCTTTATTTATTGGAAAGGCAACTGGTCGTTTAACAAGTGAAAAATATGCACATTATTCACATTACTTACTTACAACAGTAGAAGGAGGAAATGTTGCATTACCACTTTATACCTCTATTGTAGGTGTTGCCTATGCTACAAATACTGTTATTTTTGATTTAGCAGGTTCTTTAATGGCTTTTATTGTTATTCCTATTATGGTTGCAAAAAGCGGGCATCAAGAAACATCTCGAAAAGAATTGTTTAAACAAATTTGCACAAATTCATTTGTGATTGCGGTTGCATTAGGTTTAATTCTTAATATTACAGGTGTTTATACTTGGTTAAGTCAAAGTGCATTTATAGACTTATATACAAAAACAATTGCTATGGTCACTGGACCGATTATGGGTATGATTTTATTTATTATTGGTTACGATTTACAAATTGATATGGAAAAAATTGTTCCACTATTCAAACTCATCAGTTTAAGAGTGCTTATTTATATGGGAATTATTGTTGGATTCTTTATTCTATTCCCAACTCTTATAGCTGATAAAACTTACATGTTAGCCGTTCTTATTTATTTTATGTGTCCAACTGGGTTCGCTATTCCAATGATGGTATCTCCATTATTTAAAAGTAATGATGATAGCAGTTTTGCAAGTGCATATATTTCTTTATATATGATTGTGACTTTAATTGTTTATACAGCTATTGTTTTATTTATAGCTTAAAGGGATTTCACCATGAAATCCCTTTTTCATTTTCTAACTCATCTAATATAGATTCATCAAAATCATAAACTCTTAACAATTTAATTGCGTTTCCCACATAACATACACCTTGCTTAATTAAGTAATCACAATTTAATTTTCCATCTTCAACTTTATCATGAAACGAATATTGATTTATATCTTTAAAATGATTAACCAAAGAGACATCATGCGTTGTAATTATAACTAAAGACTGTTGCTTAAATAAATAGTTTAATACTGCTCTTGCTATCATAAGCCTTTCTTTTTCATTAGTTCCTCTTAAAATTTCATCTATAAGTACAAGGTAACGATGTTTTTTAACTTGCTCTATGATTTCTTTTAAAACTTTAATTTCTTTCACATAATAACTATCTCCATCACCAATTTCATCTTTCATATGAATAGATGTACAAAGAGTATAAGGAAAATAAGAAAATGAATCAGCAAAACATGTATGCAATGTTTTTGCCATAACCATATTCAATCCAATAGTTTTCATAAATGTAGATTTTCCTGATGCATTAGAACCTGTAATCATACATGATTCTTGAATATTCATACTATTTTTGACAGGATTTTTTAATATAGGATGGTAAATATTTAAAAACTGTACGCCTTCTTTTGATATAACTTTTTGAATACAAACTTGATATTCTTGTCTTAGTGATAGTGTAGAAACAGCCAAATCTACCATTCCAACATATTCATACATCTTTATATAATCATTAATTAATTTATCTTTATGTTCACATAATATATGACATTGTATAAAAGTTAAAGGTAATAATGCATAAAGAAATTCCATAATATAAAAGACATCTATACGTTCATTTTTCATACAAAAGCGATAAATATGTGTATATTGTCTAGATTTATGAATCATATTTTTTATTTCTAATACATTTTCTTGATCATATATTCCCATTTTAACAAATTGATTAAGAATCTCTATCAAACGACAATAACTAAACACTTTCTTTAAGACATGATTTGTTTTCTTTAAATAACGTGTATAAAGATAAGTTTGAAATCCCGTCCATAAAAAGATAAGTGGTATCAAATGTTCTCTCAAAATAAAATATAATGGAATGAAAAGAATGGGTACACAACCTAAACAAATAATAAAAATATATTCATATTTTGATAAAAAATCAATATCACCAAACATTGAAAGAGATTCACTATAATTTTTACTTAAATCTCTTTTAGAATATGATGGTATTTATTATGAAAAGTCCCCTTTATTTCTATGCGCTATTTTGCTTAAGCATCTTTTCTACACTTGAAAAGGTGC
>CALDMQ010000201.1 GCA_937917505.1 uncultured Erysipelotrichaceae bacterium
GAAGATAAACATTTTTATGATATTCTTGATTATTTACATGAAGGAGATATTTTAGTTAGAAATAATACAAAGGTTATTCCTGCTAGACTTTATGGTATCAAGGAAGAAACAAATGGTCATGTGGAAGTTCTATTATTAAAAGATCATGGGGATGATATTTGGGAATGTTTAGTAGGTAATGCAAAGATTGTTAAAATGGATACTGTGATTACTTTTGGAGATGGGTCTTTAAAAGCCAAATGTATTAAGATTGGTGAAGAAGGTATTCGTTATTTCCAAATGATTTATACTGGTATCTTTTATGAAATATTAGATAAACTTGGAACAATGCCATTACCACCTTATATTAAAGAGAAATTAAACGATCCAGATCGTTATCAAACAGTTTACGCAAAAATCGAAGGAAGTGCTGCAGCACCAACAGCTGGCTTGCATTTTACTGATGAAATTATCGAGAAGGTTAAAGCAAAAGGTGTAGAAATCTTAGATGTGACTTTACATGTAGGATTAGGTACTTTTAGACCTGTGAAAGTTGATGATGTGAATGATCATCATATGCATAGTGAGTTTTATATAATTGATGAAGATGTTGCAGAAAAATTAAACAATGCTAAAGCAAACGGACAACGTATTATTAGTGTCGGAACAACTTCAACACGTACTTTAGAGTCTAACTTTAAAAAGTATGGAAAGTTCAAAGCAACACAAGAAAGTACAAATATTTTCATTTATCCTGGATATACATTTGAGGCTATTGATGCTTTGATCACAAACTTCCACTTACCTAAGTCTACACTTGTCATGTTAGTCAGTGCATTTGCAGACAAAGAGTTTATTATGGAAGCTTATCATCATGCGGTTGAAGAACAATATCGTTTCTTCTCTTTTGGTGATAGTATGTTTATTCAATAATGAAAGTGAATTATGATTTAAAATTCCAGGAAGAACTTGCAAAAATTGGTGGTGCAAAACCTTCTTTGTTATTACATGTATGTTGTGGACCTTGTTCTAGTAATGTCATTAAGGAATTATGTGAATACTTTAATATTACTATCTATTATTCTAATTCTAATATTTATCCACCAGAAGAATATCAAAGACGTTTTCAAGAATTATTATATTTTATAGAGCGTTTTAATGATAAGTATCATCAATCTATTCAAGTCATTGAAGATCCATATAATCATAGTGAATGGGTTAGTCATCTTTATCCTTTAAAAGATTTACCTGAAGGTAGTATAAGATGCCGTTTGTGTTATAGTCTTCGTATGCGTAGAGCTTTTGATTATGCAAATATGCATCATTTTGATTATTGGACAACTGTTTTAAGTGTTTCTCCTCATAAAAATAGTCAATGGATCAATGAGATTGGAGCACCCTGGCAAACTGAAACTACAAAGTTTTTATTTGCGGATTTTAAAAAAAATAATGGTTATTTAAAATCAACACAAATGACAAAAGAATATGGTATGTATAGACAAAATTATTGTGGGTGTATGTTTAGTTATGAAGAAATGTTAAAAAGGGAAAGTCAAAATGACTTCCCTTTTTCTATTCAAAAACAATATCTATTCTTTAATCAAGCGTTGTTATCCCGATGATTTTCTCACTACCACCAACACTAAAAATTGGTGTTTTCAAATTAGTATTAAAAAGTTGTCCTCTGTCATTAACATAAAAACACTCATTGCCTTTATACCCAATACTTCTAATTATGACATGAGAAGATACATTATATGTATGATTTTCATTATTTAAATAATTATTAGTAATGTTATCATTTGAGAATCTATTTAAAATACTATATGTTTTAAACTAGTTGTATTGCAAAATCTGTTCTACTCACACCTGTAAACTTCTCAATTTGTTCTATAGTTAATATTCCTGCTTGATATAACGATTGGGCAATCTCTAGCTTACTTTCATTTCTTCCTTCTTGAATACCTTCTTTTTTAATATCATCCCATATCTTACACATTTCTTCCACTCCTCTCTTATCTTCTTTAAAATATTTCACTCTTTCTCTTAATAAGTCATAGTACATATCATTTGGATTTGTGCATTTAAAATCATGCATCAATCTCCCTAATGGTGTATCATCTTCGTTTTCTCCATTGACATAAATAATATAACCTTCATCATAAAATTCATTATCATCTTCATCTATTTTTTGTCTTATATGATATATTGGTAATCCTTTCTTCATCACATCTTTTTGGGTTATAAAGATGACATATCTTTGAGGTATCTCTTTCCAGGATATATTGACATCTATAAAATGAATATCCATAAGACTTCCATGATATCTTAATCTCTTTAGATGTGCACCATCGCTATTATTTTGTACATCTAAATTGTATAAAACACCCAATG
>CALDMQ010000202.1 GCA_937917505.1 uncultured Erysipelotrichaceae bacterium
ATTTAGATGTTCCTCCAACATTAGTTTCATTTGCGATTACTGGTGCAGATGTGAAAGATGTCATGACTCCTGAATTAAAAGGAAAAGGACATGCTTTGGTTGAGTTTATGTTACCTAAAGATGAATTCTATGTTTATAACTTTGATGTCTTAAAAGCACAATATGATAAGATCATGAAACTTATGAAAGATGGTAAGGTTTATAGTGCTTATACTGTTAAAGATGGTGGTGTGATTGAAGCTGTTTATAAAATGGCATTTGGTAATGCAATTGGTGTAGAATTGAATGCTTTACCATTAGAAACATTAACACAAAGAAATTACGGAAATATTATTCTTGAAGTTGATGAAGATATGGAAGATGATTATGTGAGAGTGATTGGTCATACAACTGATACAAACAGTATTGTTTATCAAAATGAATCTTTATCATTAGATGAAGCTTATGCAATCTATGAATCTGTTTTAGATGATGTTTATCCAACAAAAGAGAAAGCACCTACAACAGATATGATTGTTAAAGATTGTGATCAAAGAAGTGAACTTCATGCATCAAAACATTATGATGAAGTCAAAGTTGTGATTCCTGTATTCCCAGGTACAAACTGTGAATATGATTCAAAACGTGCATTTGAAAAAGCTGGTGCAACTGTTCAATTGGTTTTAATTAGAAATAAAACAGAAGAAGATATTAAAAAATCTGTAGATGAGTTAGAAGCAGCAATCAGACAAGCACAAATTGTGATGTTACCAGGTGGGTTCAGTGCTGGTGATGAACCAGAAGGATCAGGTAAATTTATCGCAACAGTGCTTAGAAATCCAAAGTTAAAAGATGCTATCACTGATTTATTAGATCATCGTGATGGATTAATGATTGGTATTTGTAATGGATTCCAAGCATTAGTGAAATTAGGATTATTACCATATGGACATATTAAAGATATGGAAGCAAGTGATCCAACATTAACATTCAATACAATTGGACGTCACTTGTCACAAATGGTCAATACAAGAATTGCTTCTGTAAAATCTCCTTGGTTAGCTAATGTTAATGTTGGAGATATCCACACAGTTCCAATTAGTCATGGTGAAGGACGTTTCGTAGCACCTAAAGAAGTCATTGAAGAATTATTTGAAAATGGTCAAGTGTTTACACAATATGTTGATCAAAATGGACAACCAACAATGGAATCACCATATAATCCTAATGGATCTATGATGGCAATTGAAGGTATTGTTTCAAGTAATGGTCGTGTTCTTGGTAAGATGGCTCATAGTGAACGTCAAGGTGATCATAGAAATAAAAATATCTATGGTGAAATGGATCAATTATTATTTGAAGCTGGTGTAAATTATTTTAAAGGTGGTAAATAAATGGAAAGACAAGAATTTGAAGCATTAACACTTTGTCCTTTAGATGGACGTTACTCAGGAATCATGGACTCTTTAAGCGAATATTTTAGCGAGTATGCTTTAGTGAAATATAGAGTGTTTGTGGAGATTCAATGGTTAAAATTCTTAATTGAAAATGTTGAAAGTGATATTTTAGCAAGATTTAATAAGGATGAAATGGATAAGATTGAATCTATTTCTAAAGATTTTAATTATGATTCATTCTTAAAAATTAAAAACATTGAAGCAACGACACGTCATGATGTCAAAGCTGTTGAATATTTCATTGGAAATGTTTTAAAAGACATGGGATATGATTATTTAATTAGTTTTGTACATATTGGTTGTACATCAGAAGATATTAACAATACATCTTATGCGTGTATGTTAAAATATGGATTAAAAGATGTTTGGTTACCTAAAGCTAAGGAATTTGCATCAATTATTGATCAATGGGCAGTTGAACATAAGGATGATGCAATGTTAGCTCATACACATGGACAACCAGCTACTCCAACAACAATTGGGAAAGAGTTTAAAGTTTATGCTTATCGTTTTATGTCAAGCATTGAAAATATTGAAAATATTCAAATTAAAGCTAAATTCAATGGTGCTACTGGAAACTACAGTGCTATCTTAACAGCATTCCCAAATGTTGATTGGCAAGTCATGGCTAAAAAATTTGTAGAAGAATATTTAGGTCTAGTCTTTAATCCATTAACAACTCAAATTGAAAGTCATGATTATACTTGTCATATATTAGATGGTATTCGTCATTTTAATAATGTGCTAGTTGATTTTGATGTAGATATGTGGTTATACATTTCTATGGAATACTTCAAACAAATTCCAGTTCAAGGTGAAGTTGGAAGTAGTACAATGCCTCATAAAGTCAATCCAATTCGTTTTGAAAACAGTGAAGCAAATATTGATATGTCAAATAACATTTGTGTTGCATTATCTAATAAACTTCCTAAATCTC
>CALDMQ010000203.1 GCA_937917505.1 uncultured Erysipelotrichaceae bacterium
AAGTGTTTTATGAAAAGAAAATTAATAAATTCGTTTATCATACTCAGTGGAAGCACTTTAGTTACAAAAGTTTTTTCCTTAATAAATCGTATGATGTTATCAAGATTATTAAATGAACAAGGTATGGCGCTTTATATCCTTATTATTCCTACACTTTCTTTATGTATTACTTTAGCCCAATTTTCTATACCATCTACAGTTTTTCGTTTGATTTCACACCCTAAATATAATAATAAAAAAGTCATTATATCAGCAATTGTTATTTGTGTCGTCACTTGTTTGATAATCATGTTAGGACTTTCTATCCTTTCACCTCTTATAGCTTCTAAGTTTCTTAAACAAAAAGATGCTCTTTATCCAATGTTATGTATGATTCCATTTATTCCTTTAGTTGGTATGAGTGGTATTATTAAAAATTATTATTTAGGTAAAGAAGATGTATGGCGTTTGTCCATTGCTCAACTTTTAGAAGAAATTTCTCGTATTGTTTTTACTTATTTTGCAATTTCTTATTTTCATGATCAAAGTCTTGCTTTTTTAGTATCTATCGCTATTATCGCCATGAGCATTGGAGAAATAAATTCGATACTATATTTATATTTGCATCTTTATCATAAACCAAAATTACGTTTTTATCATATTTCTATTTTACAAGATCATTTTATATTTAAAGATATGATGAATATAGCTTTACCTTTAACCGGTTCAAGACTTTTACATTCATTTTATAATTTCATAGAACCCATTGTTCTTGTTTATATATTATCAAAATACAATATAGAAAAATCACAAATACATTTAGAATATGCGATTATAAGTGGTTATGTTATTTCTATACTCGTGACTCCAACATTCTTTAATAATGTTGTTTTGCGTTTGTTATTGCCTATTTTAAATAAAGATATAGCTTTTTATAAATATAAAGAACTTAGAAAGCATGTCCTTTATGGTATTATTATTTGTTTTTTTATTAGTTTACCTTTTACACTTCTTTTTTATTTTTGGGGTGATCATTGTTTACAATTTATGTATAATACAACAAGAGGTTATGAATATCTAAAATATATGGCTATCCCTTTTACTCTCTTTTATTTACAAACACCATTAAGTGCTACGTTACAAGCACTAAATAAAAACAAAGAAATGTTTACAATGAGTTCTCTGGAATGCCTTATAGAATTTATATTCTTGCTTATACTCACTCCTCGTTTTCATGTTTTAAGTGTTGCGATTGTTATGCTTATTGGATTATTTACAACTCTCTTTTTATCAGCATACCAAGTATATGTAAGTATATATAAAAAGTAGTTACTTCAATTGTAACTACTCATCAAATTGTCTTAACCATTTTGAAAAAATATTCAAGGCTTCTTGAGTATATCGAGCATCTCTAGTCAAGCCAAAACGTAAATGATATTCTTGATCAAATGCACTTCCAGGCACAAAGAAAATCCCTGTTTCTTTTTGAAGCTTTTCACAAAATTCAATCGAAGGCATATTAATGTTGTATTTCAAAAAACATACCGTTCCCTCATCGGGAATCACACAAGAAATAAAAGGTTCTTGTTCCAACCATGCTTGTAATACTTTTTTACTTTCTTCACAAATCATCAAACTACGCTTTAAAATATCATTTTTATTTTTTAAAACAAGTGTTGCAAGATAATCGTCTAAAGGACCACTACTAATAATATGATAATCCCTACGATAATTGATTCTATCAATAATATCTTGCGATGCCTTGATCCATCCCAATCTTAATCCAGCGAACGAAAAAACTTTGGATAAACTTTGTGTAACTATTGCCTTTTCGTAATAATCGCTAAATGATGGTGATAATGTTTTTGTCTTTGTATTGACTCCACGATAAATCTCATCACATAAAATATAGCAATCTTTTTCTTTAGCTAAAGCGATAATACCTTGCATCAATTCCAAAGAAATCGTTGTTCCTGTTGGATTGTTTGGTGAATTCAAACATATCATCTTTGTATTATCTTGAATTGCATTTTTAAAATCATCAAGTGTTGGTATCCATTTCTTTTCTTCTTGAAGTTCAATTAACGAAACTTCACAGCCAAGAGAACGAGGAAAATCATACATTTGCTGGTATGATGGATAAAGACTCACAACATGGTCTTTAGGTTCTAACAATTCCATCATCACAAGTTCATTTGCATTAATTGTACCATGGGTGATAGTAATATTTTCTTTTGATCCTGTTTCATATAAAGATAAGATAGCTTCTTTTAATTCATCTGAACCAACAATAGGACCATAATCCATTGTCATCTTCATAATATTCGAAGCAATATCTTCTTGAACATAATTTTGTAACTCTGACAAAGACAAAGATGACACACATGTTTCTGTAAGATTGTACTTACAATCATTTTCATGATCTGTCATCCAAGTTTCTACTTTAAATTCATTTATTTTCATTAGTGCATAACCTTATTTAAGAAGTCTTTTGCTCTATCAGTTTTAGGATTTGTAAAGAAATCTTGAGAATTATTATCTTCTATAATTTGTCCATTTTCTAAGAAAATAACACGATTTCCTACTGTTTTAGCAAATCCCATTTCATGCGTAACAACAACCATTGTCATTCCTTCGTTTGCTAGTTCTTGCATAACTTCTAAAACTTCAATAACCATTTCAGGATCAAGTGCACTTGTTGGTTCATCAAACAACATAATCTCAGGATTCATACATAAACTTCTTGCGATTGCTACACGTTGTTTTTGACCACCAGATAATTTATTTGGATATGCATCTTTTTTTTCTAATAATCCAACACGTTCTAAATATTGACATGCTGTTTTTTCTGCTTCTTCTTTAGATTTTTTCATCACTTGAATAGGTGCTAATGTTAAGTTTTCTAGCACTGTCATATTTGGAAATAAATTAAAATGTTGAAATACAAATCCCATCTTACTTTTTAATTTAGCATATGTTTCTTTATTGTTGGCATCAAAAAGTTCACCTTCAATATAAATATTTCCACTTTCTGGAGTTTCTAACCCATTAATACATCTTAATACTGTACTTTTCCCTGATCCAGATGGGCCAATCAAACAGACAATTTCACCTTTTTTGATTTCTAAAGAAACATCATTGACTGCTTTTAATTTATTAAATTGTTTTGTTATATGTTCTACTTTAATCACTTTCAGCCAACTTCCTTTCTAATTTTCTTGCAACAAATGAAATTGTTAAAGTCATAACAAGATACATCACACCAGAACCAATTAAAGGTGGAATAGAATTGAATGTTCTTGCTCCAATAACTTGAGCACTCATTAATAATTCAGTTGCACCAATACAACTTATCAATGACGAGTCTTTAATTAGTGTAATAAATTCACTAACAATAGGAGGAATAATTTTCTTAAACGCTTGTGGTAAAATCACATAGCGCATTGTTTGAAAATAACTCATACCCAACGTTTGACAAGCTTCCCATTGACCCTTATCAACACCTTGAATACCACTTCTAATAAGTTCTGTAGAATATGCACCACTATTAATACTTAATGCTATTAACCCACAAATATATGGATCAGGATTCATACGATTTCCAGTTATTGAGCGATACATTACTGGAATCGCAATATAGAAAAACATAATTTGTAATAACATTGGCGTTCCACGAATGACTTCTACATAAATGTTTCCAATTGCTTTAAAGACATAATGCTTAGATAACTTAGCCGATGCCCCAATAACACCTAAAATTGTTCCGAAAAACACAGCACATGTCGCTAACAATAGCGACATGAATGCTCCGTTTAACATAAACATTAAATTTTCTTGAGTTAAAAATTCAATCATTACTTATTAAGCTCCCCACTTTTCTTTTAATTCAGTATATTTTTGCGAATTCACAAATTCTTTAATAGCTTTATTAACATCTTCCATTAATTTATCATTACCTTTTTTAGCAATAATCATATTTTTTTCTTCTAATAAAGATTCATCAATCATCTTATATGCATCTTGTACATCATAATTTTTAGCAACTGCATAATCTAAAATAACTGCATCTACACCACCTGATTTTAAAGCTTCTACTAAAACCTTGACGTCTTTAACAGCGTTGACTTCTGCACCTTTGATATCTTTAGCACATGTTTCACCTGTCGCTGCTAATTGTGCTCCAATCTTCTTACCTTCTAAATCTTTAACAGTCTTGATATCACTATCTTCTGCAACTAAAGCCACTTGTTTTGAATCATTATATGCATCAGACCAAATTACTCCTTTCCATTCTTCATGATAAGTAAATCCAGAAATCCCTAAATCAATTTGATCTGAAGTAATTGAAGTAGCAATAGTATCAAATGACAGTTGTTTAAATTCGTATTCATAATTCCCACCATTTTTATTCATGATATCAACAAGTTCTTTTGTCATATCAATATCAAAACCTTCCATTTCATTGTTAGCATTAATTGATTCATATGGAGCATAATCAGGAGAAACCCCGATTAATAATTTTGTACTATCTGATGTATTACTATTTCCACAACCAACCATTGTTAATGCCATACCTACAACTAATAATCCTTTAAATAATTTATTCATAAAAATTCCCTCTTCTTTCATTTTATATTTTTTTATTTAGTTTTCATTTAATCATATAAACTTGACTTACCGTAGAAAGAACACCTTCATAAAAATTTCCCCCTTTAACCAATAAATAAAAAACGTCTCTTAGCCAAACTAAGAGACGAAAGATTCCGCGGTACCACTCTTGTTGATATATACAAATATATATCCCCTCTGTCATTAAAGCTGACGAACATGATATCCTATGAATTCAGATATCCCTCTCCAAAGTGCGGTTCATTTAAACTTGTATACTAACCTCTCACCAACGTTAGCTCGCTTAATACGCCTTTAAACTACTCTCTTTTTCATCGAGTTTCATTATTGATTTAACAGTATTATAACCCATCATGATGAATTGTCAATACTTTTTTAAAAAATATCAATTATTTACGATAATTCAAAATCTTAGTGGATATTAAACTGATTTTCCCTAATAATTCATCCATTTCTATAAATTGTGCATGAACTTCATCTAGTTGTGAATTTATATTTTCTATTTCTTTTTCTTTTAATTCCAAAATTTCTTTTTGTTGAGATTGTGAATGTATACGTGTTAAAAAATAAACAGCGAGAATCATACAAACAAAAATTCCAATTATATAAACAACCATCATGACTATGACTTCCTTTCCAATTGTTTCAATAAAATTTATTCATATCTTTATTATAAACAATCTTATGTATTTTTAAAAGTCTTTACCCTTCTTTAAATTGCATATTATAAAGATGCGCATATTGACCATTTAATTTTAATAACTCTTCATGTGTCCCTTGTTCTTGAATACCTTGATCAGTTAATACACAAATACGTTTAGCATTTTTGATTGTAGATAAACGATGAGCAATCACAAAAGTTGTTCTATTTGTAGCTAATGATTCTAAGGATTGTTGAACGATATGTTCACTTTCATTATCTAGTGCACTTGTTGCTTCATCAAAAATGAGGATTGGCGGATTTTTCAAGAAAACTCTTGCTATTGACAATCTTTGTTTTTGTCCACCTGATAACTTCACTCCTCTTTGTCCACAATCTGTATCATAACCTTGTGGTAATTCCATAATGAAATCATGCGCATTAGCTTTCTTAGCAGCTTCAATAACTTCTTCATCCGTTGCATCCAACTTCCCATAACGGATATTATCCATAATTGTTCCAGCAAATAAATAAACATCTTGTTGAACAATTCCAATATTCTTTCTTAAAGAACGCATTGTCACATCTCTAATATCATGATCATCAATCAAAACACGACCAGTATTCACTTCATAAAAACGAGGTAACAATGAACAAATTGTTGTTTTTCCTACTCCTGATGACCCTACTAATGCAATATATTCTCCTGGTTGAACATCAAGATTAATGTTATTTAAGACAGGATCACTCTTTTTATTATAAGAAAAACTAACATTTTCAAATTGGATATGCCCCCTAACATCAGTTAATACATAAGCATCTTCCTTATCTTGAATATCTGGTTCTATTTCTAAGATTTCCATAAATCTTTCAAATCCTGTTGCTCCTTCTTGGAACTGTTCAGTGAAATTAATTAATTTCTTTACTGGATCAACAAGATTTGTAATATACAAAATAAATGCTATCAAATCAGGTGTTGTAATTCTTTCATTAGAAATAAATAATGCCCCAAAGAAAATAACCGCAAAAGTAATCGAACTAATAAAAACATTTAACCCCGAATGATACTTAGCCATATACAAATAACTATTTCTTTTACTTTTGACAAAGTTCATATTTTCAACTTTGAACTTATCAATTTCTTCATGTTCACTCGCAAAGCTTTTAACAACACGTATTCCTGATAAATTATCCTCAATACGCGCATTGATATCTCCAATTCTTTGTTTATTGCGTTTAAAAGCTATCTTCATCTTTTTGTTATAATAGAATGCAAAACCACCCATAACAGGTATAAAAGCAAACACAATGAGTGTTAAAGGGACATTAATTGTCATTAAAATAACAAATGCTCCAACAAATTTAATAAGAGAAATAACAATATCCTCAGGTCCATGATGATAAAGTTCTGTTAATGAAAAAATATCATTTGTAATACGTGACATCAACTGTCCTGTTTTTTGTTCATCATAAAAATGGAAAGATAACTTTTGATAATGTTCAAACAATTCATTACGAATATCTCTTTCCATATACGTTCCCATCACATGTCCTTTATATGTTACATAAAAATTACATGCAAATTCTACAATAATCAAACCAATTCCAAGTAATCCCAATTGATAAATTTTACTCATTTCAAT